>JAVXWV010000678.1:0-6175 GCA_032230775.1 Mycobacterium sp.
GCCGCGGCGATGCGGTCCCAATGGAAACAGCACGGGTTCGACGTCGACCTTTCAAAGTTGTTCTACCCGGGTGAGCGAAATTCCGTCGTCGACTATTTGACCGACCATGGCTGGCAAGTCACCGCCAGGTCCAGGCCCGAAGTGTTTGAGGGCTACGGCCGAGAGTTTCCCGACGCCGAAGAGCTTGCGCCGCTGCGCAACTCGTTGGCTGTCACTGCAACACTGAAGTAGGAGAACGTCGTGGCCCGAACTGAAGGTGACACCTGGGATCTGGCATCCAGCGTTGGCGCAACCGCCACCGGTGTGGCCGCATCGCGCGCACTGGCATCCAAACAGCCCAATCCGCTCATCAGCGATCCGTTCGCCGACGCACTGGTCAAGGCCGTCGGTCTCGACTACTGCAATCGAATGGCAGACGGCGAACTGGAGTTCACCGACGATCCACTCTTCAACGAGCAGCGGATATGTGAGCAGATCGCGGTGCGGACGCGCTTCTTCGACGACTTCTTCGCCAGAGCCGCATCGGCGGGTATCCGGCAGGCGGTGATTCTCGCGTCCGGCCTCGACACCCGCGCCTACCGGCTGCCATGGCCGCCGGATGCGGTGGTGTTCGAGATCGACCAGGCGCAGGTCGTCGATTTCAAGTCCACGGTGCTGGCAAGTCTGGGCGCCGCTCCCGCCGCCGGTCATCGCACCGTCGCCATCGACCTCCGCGACGACTGGTCGACAGCGTTGCGGAACAGCGGATTTGATCCGGCGCGGCCAACCGCATGGATCGCGGAGGGACTGCTGATCTACTTGCCGCCCGACGCCCAGGACCGCTTGTTCGACAACATCACGGCGCTCAGCGCCCCTGGCAGCCGACTGGCGACCGAACACATGGACATTCAGGGCCAGCCCGAGGACTGGGTCGAGAAGCTCAATGAGCGATCCCGCCGCATGGGATCCAACCTCGATCTGGCCCAGCTCTTCTATTGGGGCGAGCGGCATTCGGCGGGTGACTACTTGACGTCGAAAGGTTGGGACGTCACGATCCGGTCGACCCGGGAAGCATATGCTGTCAACGGTTTCGAGTTACCGGAACACGAACTCACCGCACTGGAGGGCGACTCCGGCTATCTATCGGCGATCCTGAAGTAGGAGACATGGCACGTACAGAAGGCGATTCCTGGGACCTGGCCTCCAGCGTCGGGGCCACCGCGACGATGGTCGCAGCGCAGAGGGCACTTTCAAACCGCGAGGGCCTGATCGACGACCCGTTCGCCAAGCCATTGGTGCGCGCCGTCGGCCTCGACTTCTTCGTACAGGCACTCGACGGCGAGATCCAACTCGAGGACGTCGATCCCGCATTCAACATGCGGCGCGCCGCCGAAGGCATGACGGTTCGCACGCGTTGGTTCGACAAGTTGTTCACCGATGCCGCCGCCGCCGGTGTACGCCAAGCGGTGATCCTGGCCGCCGGCCTGGATGCGCGCGCGTACCGACTGGCCTGGCCCGACGGCACAACGGTGTACGAACTCGACCAACCCGAGGTCATCGAGTTCAAGAGCAAGACACTGGCAGATCTGGGCGCGCAGCCAACTGCCGACCGGCACACCGTCGCGATCGATCTTCGCGACGACTGGCCGAAGGCCCTGCGGGACAACGGCTTCGACCCATCTCAGCCGACAGCATGGATCGCCGAAGGCTTGCTGATCTACCTGCCGCCCGACGCCCAGGATCTGCTCTTCGACCGGATCAACGAGCTCAGCGCGCCCGGCAGCAGGGTGGCAACCGAGCACATTCCGGACGTCAGCATGTTCTCTGACGAGCGCTCGCAGCAGATCGCAGAACGTTTGAAGAAGTACGGTCACGACATCGAGATGAATGACCTCATCTACCACGGTGAACGCAGCCACGTCATCGAGTACCTGACCGCTCACGGCTGGGACGTGTCCTCGCAGACCATGCGGGAGGCATACGCCACCAACGGTTTCGAGTTCCCGGAGAACGAGACGATGGGCTTCTTCTCGAATCTCAGCTACGTCAGCGCGATCAAGAGCTAGCACGACGGTGGCTCACAGCGGCCGGCTCAGCTCGAACCGGTTGCCGTCAAGGTCGTGGAACCAGACGAACTCGTTGTTCGCGCTCTGACGGACCTCCCCGACGTCGACTCCTCTGTCGATCAGGGCCCGCCGCGCGGGCTCGAGGTCACCGTTCATGACCACAACCACGTAGCTGTTGCGATCGTTGTCTTCGCGTACGCGCGACTGATTGGCAGGCAGCTGCCACAGCGAGACCACCGCACCGGCGATCGTGTAGACGGCGATGGGATGTTCCGGCCCGTCGGCGCCGACGTGAATCGGCTCCAGGCCCAGCTTTTCGCGGTACCAAGCGACGGATGCGGCCACGTCGCGCACCCGCACGATGGTCGAGACCATCGACGCGTCATCGAATACCCCGCCCGTCATGTCTTCCCCAGTTCTAGGAATCGGGCGTAGCGATCCTGGATCGGGTTGGTCCACGCAGGGTCGGGTTCGACGACGCGTTCCTTCGACGCCCATCTGGCGGCGTCGGCCATTGACGTCTCCATGCCTGCCGCCATCCGGCCGATGAACGCGGCCCCCAAGGCCGCCCCCTCCGGCACGGCCGACACGTCGACGGGCAGACCGGTGGCATCGGCGATCGCCTGCATCCATGGCTGCACGCGGGTCCCACCGCCGGTCGCCACGATGCGAGCAGCGGATGCGCCGCTCATCTCGATGAGCTGACGCACGACGAAGCCGGACGATTCGTAGCCCGCCCGCCGCACCGCGGCGCCGCCGTGTGTGAGGTCAAGCCCGTCGAGCACCGCCCGCCGATCCGGGTCGAAGTACGGCGTCCGCTCGCCGCGAACGTACGGCGACCACACCGGCACCCGCCCGGGATCGACCGTCGAGTTATCGTCGGCCACAAGGGCATTCACCCAGCTGAGAAATAGGCCACCGGCGTTGCTCGGCCCGCCGATCTGCAACTTTCCCGCGGTGACGTGCGGCACGGTCCACAGCCCGGGCACTTCCCGGTATTCCGGAATCGTCATCCACACGATGAGGGTTGTGCCGCAGAGCACGACCACGTCGCCGTCCCGGCCTGCACCCGCGACCAGCTGCTCGCACAGGGCATCGACCGAACCGGCGGCCAGCACGGCATCGGTATCGCGCACCTGACCGACCGCGGCGCCGGTCGGCTCGACCCTCGGCATGCGCTCGGCGGTCGCGCCGCATTCCGCGCACACGGCCTCGCTCCAGCCGGTGCCGTCGAACAACGGATACGTCGTGCTCGCGGTGGCGTTGTCGATGACCGCCTCGCCGGCCAATGCGTGGTTGGCCACGGCCGTCGCGGGCCAGTACCCCTTGGCATCGGGTGCCTCGCGCGCCGTCCACCGCAGAAACTCAACCGTCTCACCGGAAAGGAACGTGGTGTCGGCGCCGGCCGGTCCCCTCCCCCGGCTGTCGCCATACAGCAGGCCCGGCGTCAGCGGCCCGCCCTCGTTGTCCACGGCCGTCAGGGACGGCACCATGGCCGTGACAGCGACCGCGACCGCGTCGGGCCTGCCGAGTTCGGCCAGCGCCGCCAGCGGACCTCGCCGCCACGCTTCGTCGGCGTCGTGCTCGAACAGGTCGGACGCAGGCACCAGGAGCTGGTGCGGAATTCGTGTGCTGGCCACCACGTGACCGTCCTCGTCGGCGGCCACGGCTTTGACGGCGGTCGTGCCGATGTCGATGCCGATTGTGATCGGCCCTTTGGCTGACACGGGCGTCACCGTACGCCAGCATCATCAGTCGTGACGCTAACTTTGTTCACCCAACGCACGGCCCCCAATCCCGGATCGATGCTGACGCGTTCGGCGGTCTACTACTGCTGGGTGGAGCGCTCGCTTCCTCAAGAGGTCGCGAGCTTGTGATTTGCGCACCGCTGCGCCTGCCGTGTCGGTGGTCGTTTCTATGGTTGGGGCGTGCAGATGCGCTACCGATACCGGATCGAGCCAACACCCGCCCAGTCACAGTTGTTGGCGAAGGTGTTCGGGTGCTGCCGGGTGGTGTTCAACGATGCGCTCCGAGTTCGCGACGAGGCCTACCGAGCAGGCGTGAAGTTGTCAGACAGCGACGTTCAGCGCCTGGTAATCACTCGGGCCAAATCGACTGCCGAGCGAAGTTGGCTCAGCGAGGTACCCAGTGTTGCGCTAGTGCAGTCGGTCAACGACTCCCACCGCGCGTGGCGAAACTTCTTCGACTCCAGATCGGGCAAACGCAAAGGGCGCAAGATTGGTCGGCCTCGGATGAAGTCGCGGAAGGATCATCGACAGTCGTTTCGCCTTACGCGCAATGGATTCCGCTTCCGTCCGAATGGGCAGCTCAACATCGCCAAGCTGGGCGAGGTACGAGTCCGATGGTCCAGGCCTTTACCGACAACGCCATCGTCAGTGACGGTCGTCCGCGAACCCGATGGCCACTATTACGCCAGCTTTGTTGTCGACGTGCCGACGTCGCCGCTACCAAAGCTGGCACGAGAAGCGGGCGTCGACGTAGGTCTCTCACGATTAGCGACCATCGCGAACAGCGATTCGGAGCGTTCGGATGTGCCGAACCTGAAAAACTTGCAACGCAAGCTACGGAAACTGCGGCGATTGGAGCGGGAGAAGGCCCGCCGCCAGAAAGGATCACGAAACAGAGACAAGACGCGGCGGAAGATTGCCATCACACACGGCGCGGTGGCTCGTACCAGACGCGATTACCACCACAAACAGGCATTGGCGTTGATTCGCGAGAACCAAGTGGTCTACGTCGAGGACCTCAATATCGTCGGGATGCTCGGCAATCGCCGGTTAGCGCGTGCGATTTCCGACGCGGGGTGGGGGCAGTTCTTGCGCATTCTGAACGAAAAAGGCCGAACAATACGGCCGCACCGTGCATACGGTGTCGCGTTGGTTGGCGTCCAGCAAGACCTGTTCGACGTGCCAGCATCAGCTGGGAGAATTGGGTTTACAAATTCGCACCTGGACATGTCCATCATGCTGCACGGTCCACGACCGCGATTACAACGCTGCCAAGGTCATTCTCGCCGCCGGGCGGGCGGAGAGACTAAACGCCTCCCACATTCGTGGGCGGAGTCGCATCAGCGGTTCCGGTGGAGCTCCTGTAAGCCCTCCCGACGTTCGGGAGGCGGAGGGCAATGAAGCAGGAAGCAACCCAACAGCGGCATAGCCGCACGGGAATCCTCGGACGCACGTCTGAGGAGCACGTCAATCGACTTCGGGCCCTGGTGACGGCTCCATTGCGTGGTCCGGGTTTCGACAAGCTGCGCGAGCTTGCCGACGTGGTCTACGACCCGTGGATCGATCAGACGCCGCTTCGGATCTACACCGCCGAGCAGCTGGCCGAGCGCGCCGAGGCAGAGAACGCGGATGTGCTTGTCGTCGAGAGTGATTCGGTCAGTGGCCCGGTGTTCGACCTGCCGCTTCGGGCCATCGCCTCGACCCGCGGCGACCCCAACAACGTCGACGTCCTCGGCGCCACCGGTGCGGGCATCCCTGTGCTCTACACCCCCGGCCGTAACGCCGACGCCGTCGCGGAGATGACACTCGCCCTTCTTTTCGGGGCCACCCGCCATCTGTTGACCGCCGACGCGGATGTCAGGGCGGGCCAGGCGTTTCGCGACGGCACGATCCCCTACCAACGATTCAGGGCCTGGGAGCTGGGGGGACAAACGGCCGGGCTGGTCGGTCTCGGCGCCGTCGCCAGGGCGCTGCGATGGCGCCTGCAGGGGCTGGGCGTTGAGGTCATCGCCTACGACCCGTACAACGACGAGGCCACCCATGGCCTCGACGAGCTGCTCACCGAGGCCGACATCGTCACGCTGCACGCGCCGGTCACCGAGGAGACCGTCGGCATGATCGGGGCGCCGCAGTTCGCAGGCATGCGCGACGGCGTGGTCTTCCTCAACACCGCACGGGCGCAGCTGCACGACACCGACGCCCTGGTCGACGCCCTGCGCAGCGGCAGGGTGGCCGCCGCAGGCCTGGACCACTTCGTCGGCGAATGGCTCCCGACCGATCACCCCCTCGTGGGCATGGCCAATGTCGTCCTCACGCCGCACATCGGCGGGGCCACGTGGAACACTGAGGCCCGGCAGGCGCAGGTCGTCGCCGACGGCCTCG
>JAVXWV010000679.1:0-2552 GCA_032230775.1 Mycobacterium sp.
GCTCACCGACGCCACTGAAGCCAAAATCGTGGAGATCATGTCCGATCTCGACAAGCACGGCGGCATGGTGCGATCCATCGAGGACGGCTATCTGCAGGGCCTGATCGCCGACGAGGCGTTCAAGATCCACCACGAGATCGAATCGGGCGAACGTCCCGTGGTTGGCGTGAACAGGTTCGTCGCCGACGAGCCGCCGCCCGATATCGACACGTACGAACTGGATGCCGAGGGCCGCGACCTCCAGCTGAAGCGACTTTCCAAGGTCAAGGCGGAGCGGGATCCCGCAGCCGTTGCGGCCAGTCTGGCGGCCTTGTCGAGCGCGGCGGAGGGGACCGACAACCTGATGCACAAGCTGATCGACTGTGCGAACGCATACTGCACCGTTGGCGAAATGGTCTCCGCGCTCAAAAAGGTGTGGGGCGAGTTCCAGCAGCCGGTGGTGTTCTAGGTGGCCATCCGCGTTCTCGTCGCGAAGCCCGGTCTGGACGGCCATGACCGCGGCGCCAAGATCGTCGCCCGCACGCTGCGCGACGCGGGCTTCGAGGTGATCTACACCGGAATCCGGCAGCGCATCGAGGACATCGTGTCGATTGCGCTGCAGGAAGACGTTGCGCTGGTGGGGCTTTCGATCCTCTCCGGCGCTCATGTGGCCCTGACGACTCGCACCGTCGACGCGCTGCGCGCAGCGGACGCGGGAGACATCGCAGTTGTCGTCGGCGGCACGATCCCACAGGCAGACGTGCCCAAGCTGTTGGAGGCCGGTGCCGCCGCTGTCTTTCCCACGGGCACACCGTTGGACGTCCTTGTCCAAGAGGTGCGCAAGCTGACGTCCGAGAAGGTGGACTGATATGCGCCTTGGCGTGATGATCGGGGCCGAGCGCGGCGACATGGCCCGCAAGGTCAAGAAGCTGCTCGAGGACATCGAGTGGGCGGAGGCCGCTGGTTTCGACACCGCGTGGATGCCTCAGGTGCCCAACGACTTCGACTGCCTCACCATGGTGGCGCTGATGGGCGCGCGCACGTCGCGCATCGAGCTCGGCACGGCCGTCGTGCCGCTGCAGGCGCAGCATCCGATCGCGTTGGCCCGCCAGGCGCTGTCGGTCCATGCGGGCGTCGGCGGGCGGCTGGCGCTGGGCGTCGGGCCGTCGCATCACTGGATCGTGCGCGACATGCTCGGCATCCCGTACGAGAAGCCCGCCGCCTACACCCGGGACTACCTCGAGGTGCTCAACACCGCGCTGGCCGGACCCGGCGAGGTGGATGTGGAGAACGCGTCGTTCACCGTGCACAACCCAACTGTCCTCGGTGCTGAACCGCCGATGCCGGTGTTGGTGGCCGCGCTCGGGCCGGTAATGCTGCAGATCGCAGGCGAACTCGCCGACGGGACCGTGTTGTGGATGGCCGACGAGCATGCGATCGGAGACCACATCGCGCCGCGGATCACCAAGGCCGCCGACAATGCGGGCCGCCCGGCGCCGCGCATCGTCGCGGGCATTCCGGTGTGTCTGTGCGCCAACTCCGAGATCGACGCCGCGAAGGAGCGCGCCAACCGCATCTTGGCCGAGGCCGAAACGTCGCCCAACTACCAGAAGCTGCTCGATCGCGGTGACGCCCGGGACGTCGGCGACCTGACAGCGGCAGGCGACGAGGAGGCGATACTGGCTCGGTTCAAGAAGTTCGCCGATGCCGGTGTCACCGATCTGTCGGTACGTCTGCTCCCCATCGGGGAGACGCGCGACGAGTTGATCGCATCGAAATACCGTACCCGCGATGTTGTTTCGCAGTTGGCGGCTGAGGTGCGATGAGCGCTTGCGCGAAGAGCCGAATGCACAGATGACTGGACCGCTATCCGACATCCGCATTCTCGAAGTCGGCGTGATGCTGGCAGGCCCGTACGCCACGATGCTGCTGGCCGACCTCGGCGCAGAAGTCATCAAGATCGAGCCGCCCGGTGGCGAGATCTCCCGGCAGGTCAGCGATAGCTACTTCGCAAGCCTGAACCGCAACAAGCAGAGCGTGTGTCTGGATCTGCGCTCAGAGGCCGGGCAGCAGCGGCTGGGTGAACTCGTCGCGAGTTCGCATGCGCTGCTGGTGAACATGAAGCCGTCGGCGATCAAGCGACTCGGCCTCACCTACGAAGCCTTGCGGAAGTTCAACGAACGGATCGTCTGCGTCGCGATGACCGGCTTCGGGCTGGAGGGCGGTGACGACCCCGCGTTCGACTACGTCATCCAGGCGGCGACGGGAGTGGCGGCGATGACGGGCGATCCGTCCGGGCCGCCCACGTTGCCGGGGTATTCGTCTGCCGACAACTCGACGGGACTGGCCGCCGCGCTCGGATTGCTCGCGCAGATCGTTTCGGGTCGCGGGGGGCAGGTGGATGTGTCGCTGCGCGACGTCATGCTGTCGCAGCTGAACTACCGGGCGTCTGCATACCTCAACGACGGTGCGGCGCCGCAGCGGTATCCGTTCGGCGCGCATTCGTATTACGTGCCTGCACAGCTGTTTCCGACCGCGGACGGGGTGTTGGCGTTGTTCATCACCCACGATGC
>JAVXWV010000713.1:0-3139 GCA_032230775.1 Mycobacterium sp.
TCAGCGCCGCCAGTGTGCGGCCCACCGTGTAGATGTCAGTCGGCACGGTCGGGCCGGTGCGGACAATCTCAGGTGCCTGGAAACCCGGTGTCCCGTATAGGTATCCGAACGAATTGACCCGCGACACCGCGCCGAGGTCGATCAGCTTGAGCTGCTCCTCGGTCACCATGATGTTCTCGGGCTTGAGGTCGTTGTAGACCAGCCCATTCGAGTGCAGATAGCCAAGCGCGGGCAGGATCTCCATCATGAAGCCGATGGCCTCGGCCACCGGTAGCCGGTCACCCTTGCCCTGTTTGAGCGACGTCCCGCCGACATACTCCATCACGATGTAGCCGACCGGATTGCCGTGCTTGTCTTCGTGCTCGACGAAGTTGTAGATCTTGACGATCCCGGGATGCGTGACCTCGGAAAGGAATTGGCGCTCAGCCATCGCGATCGCCTGCGCCTCAGCGTCGCCGGAATGGACAAGACCCTTGAGTACGACGGGGCGGTCGTTGACGTTCTTGTCGTAGGCCAGGTACACCCAGCCCAGCCCGCCGTGCGCGATGCAGCCCTTGATCACGTACTGATCGGCGACCTCGTCGCCTGGCGAAAGCTGCGGCAGAAACGAATACGCGCTGCCGCAGTGCGGGCACCAGCCCTCCGACAACGCATGGCCGTCGGGCGACGATCGGCCGACCGGACGGCCGCAGTTCCAGCAGAACCGTTTCGACTCGGCCACCACCGGATTGGTCATCAGCGCCTCGAGGGGATCCACCGCAGGCACCCGAGGGATCTCCACCAGGCCACCGCCGAGGCGGCGGAACGGCGAGAGCAGCGTCACCGCCGTGGCATGGTCGTGCGGCTCGGTGTCCTCCGTGCCGACAGACGTGCTGTCCTCGTCATCGAAGTGCGGCCGGAAGATCGCCTGGGTGGCCATCGGACGCATCGTCGACATGCTGTCCATCTCGAGGTCGTCGATGCTGGCCGGTTGCGTACCGGGGGCTTCGTCGAATTCGTCCTGCCTCGCCTCGGCCATCAGTCGGTGTACCTCGCGACTGGGGGCGCCGGAGCAGGGCCGAGCACCGTTAACCACTTGCGGTACAGCGTATTCCAGGTGCCGTCTCGGCGGATCCGCTCCAGCGTGCCGTTCACGTACCGCACCAGCCCGGTGTTCTGCAGGTTGACGCCGATCCCGTACGGCTCCTCGTTGAGGCTGGGACCCACGATGTGCAGGTACGGATCCTGGCTCACCAGGCCCGCCAGGATCGAGTCATCGGTGCTGACCGCATCGACCTGTCGCTGCTGCAACGCCACCAGACAGTCGGCCCACGTCACCACCCCGACGATGATCGGCGGCGGGGTGATCTGCTGAATCCGATCCAGCGATGTGGTGCCCTTCGCGACGCACACCCGCCTGCCCGACAGGTCGGACGGCTGCGAGATCGTCGAATCCCGCGCTGCAAGGATCCGCTGGTTCGCGTTCAGGTACACCGTCGAGAAGCCAACCTGTTTCTTGCGGTCACAGGTGATGGTCATGGTCTTGACGACGACGTCGACCTGGTTGTTCTGCAGGGCAGCGATGCGATCGGCCGACGACAGGATCCGGTACTCGACCTGTGACGGGGTGCCGAAGATGTCACGCGCGATCTCGCCTGCGATGTCGACGTCGAAACCGGTGATCTCGCCGGTGATCGGGTCGCGGAAGGAAAACAGGTTGCTGCCGATGTCCAGACCGACGATCAGCCGACCGCGGTTGCGGATGGTGGCGATCGCGGCGTCCGCTTCGGCACTGTTGTTGAACGGCCGCAGGCTCGCCGTGCGGTTGCATTCCGCCTGGCCCGTTGGCGCCCGCGCCGGCTCCGGTGACAGCTCATCCATGTCCGCGGGGGTGGGCGGAGCCAATGTGACGCCCGGTGTCGGCATCACCGCGGACCCTTGTGCGCAGCCGCTCAGCAGCAACACCGCCACGGCGGTGAGCAGGACAGCCAGCTTTCTCATCACCGGCTGTCTGTTCTTCGCGCGAGCGCTCATCACCGATACTCGCTTAGCCTCGGCCACAATCCCAGCGCCACCGCCACCGCGGCCATCACGGAAAGAACCGCGGCGCCGACGGTCGCGCCGGACAGCACCCGGCGCGCGTTGAGGATGTCGTTGCGCAACTGGCTGCGACTCTCCGCGATGCCCTTGCTGAGCGCCGAATCCAGCTTGTCGAACGCCGGTGTGGAGTCGTCCTCGCCGGTGCCAAGCGCCACCTGGGTAGCGGCCTGGTAGTTGCCGACGCCGATGTAGGCGTTGATCCTGTCATCGGCGGCCCGCCACCGCTTCAGCAGCTGCCCGGCGTCGGCAAGATCGCCTTTGTCGATCGCGTCGTCGCGGGACAGGTAGTCGGACAGCAGCTGCTGCATCGTGTCGATGCGTTGGTAGTAGGACTGCTTGCGCACGTCTTCGTCGCCGCGCCGGATCAACGACAACGTCTCGTCGGCGCGCGCCTGCTGCGCGGTGATCGCGAGGTTCGTAACGGTCTTGAGGGACTCAGCCGCAGTGTCTTTCGCGCTGCGGCTGTCCGACGTCGAGATGACGAGGGCGGTGCCCACCCATATCAACATAATCAAAACCGCAAGGCCGCCCGCGACAAAGCCGATATTCACCCGGCGGCGAGTACGGCGCGCAAGCCAGCGGTTTGCGAACGCACCGAACAGCAGTGTCGCGAGCACCACGAGGATGACCGGCCCGGGAATTCTGGTCGACGCGCTGGTTTCGGCGTCCACCCGCGCCGACGTCTGTTCGTAGAGACGCTGCGCGTCGGGCAGGATCTGTGACTGCATCAGCGCCGACGCCTCGGACAGGTACGACGAGCCGACCGGGTTTCCAGCGCGGTTGTTGGTGCGGGCGGTTTCGACAAGCCCGGTGTATACCGAGAGTTGGGCGTTGACCCTGCCGAGAAGTTGGACCATCGGCTCGTCGGTAAGCCCGCTTGACGCGCGGGTGACCGCAACGGACGCGTCGGTGATGGCCTGCTCGTAGCGCTGCCGGACGTCGCGCGGTTCGGCGCCTGCGATGAACGCGGTTGCCGCGGCGGCGTCGGCCACCGACAGCGTCGTATAGAGCTGGCCTGCCGCGAACGACAGCGGCTCGGTGTGGTTGAGAACGGTGGTCA
>JAVXWV010000745.1:0-5491 GCA_032230775.1 Mycobacterium sp.
GCGTCGCGAAACTCAGCGCTGTCGTCAACAATCAAACAGCGCATATCGCAACCCGCGGCCATACACAATTTTCAGCCTTCCAGACGTCGATCACGGTCGCATTCCCGCTAGCCGGAACTCCAAACGCCGGGCACAAGCAATAATCGATGGACCAATCTGTATTGCAGGGAAAAGATGAGTCAGCCTTCCACGTCGACGGGCCAGCCGGGATCCGGTTCCGGGCCGTCGCTGCACGCGCGCCTTCTTGCGCTGGTGGTCCGGCCGACGGCGCCTCCGCTGTGGCTGGGCATCGTGGTCGCCGTCCTGTTCATCGCCGGGGAGACGCTGCTGGTCCACCGGCTGCAGAAAATCGCCCCCGAGAACGCGTTCGGCGCGCTGTTCCTGCTCGGCGTGCTTGTCGTCTCCGCGGGATGGGGATTCCGGCTCGCCGTCGCGACGTCCTTGGCCAGCGCCATGGTCTACGTCTACTTCCACATGGAGACCACCAGAACCTTCATTCCGACGCACCCCAAGGACGCGGTGGCGATCCTGATCTTCCTGCCCGTCGCGCTTCTTGCCAACGTTTTGGCCGGCCAGGCGCGCCTGCGCGCCGCGGAGTCCGAACTGCGCAGGCGCGAGGCAGAAGCCAGCCACGCCGAGGCGAGTGCGCTGGCCGAACAGCAGGCAGCGCTGCGCCGCGTCGCGACGCTGGTGGCCCGTGGCGTCGAACCGTCCGAGGTGTATCCGGCAGCGGTCGCTGAACTGTCTCACGGTCTGGGTATCGATAATGTGGCGCTGCTCCGTTATGAATCCGGCGACGCACTGGTGCTGCTGGCAACCCGCGACGACCATGGCTTGACGAAACTGACGGTCGGAGAACGACTTTCACTCGACGGCGACAATGTGGCGGGGATGATACTGCACACTGGGGCGCCGGCTCGGATCGACTGCTTCGACGGCGCGAGTGGCAGCACGGCCGAGCGGATGCGCCAGCTCGGACTGCGCTCGGCGGTAGGTGCACCGATCATTGTCGACGGCCGCACCTGGGGTGCGCTGGCGATCGGCTCGTCACAATCAGAACCGATGCCTGCGGAAACCGAGGCTCGCATCGGGGATTTCGCGGACCTCATCGCCACCGCCATCTCCAACGCTGAAACCCGTGCCGAGCTCACCGCGTCACGTGCCCGCATCGTCACCGCCAGCGACCAGGTTCGTCGCCGCTTCGAACGCGATCTGCACGACGGTGCGCAGCAGCGCGTTGTCTCGCTCGGTCTGGAAGTGCGTGCGCTCGAGGCGTCGATACCTGCAGAGCAGCAACGGTTGCGCGACCAGCTGTCCAACATCGTCGGCGGTCTGTCCGGTGTTTCAACGGAATTGCAGGAGATCTCTCGGGGCATCCATCCCGCGATTCTGTCGAAGGGAGGTCTGGGCCCGGCGATCAAGACGCTCGCCCGACGCTCCGCCGTCCCCGTCGAGCTCGACCTGAATGTCGATCGCCGCTTGCCGGAATCGATTGAGGTCGCTGCCTATTACGTCGTCGCCGAGGCACTGACCAACGCCGCGAAACACGCGCAGGCATCCGAAGTCAGCGTGTCCGCCGTCGCGGCCGACGATGAGCTTCACATCACCATCACCGACGACGGAATCGGTGGCGCTGTCACGGGTGCCGGTTCGGGGCTGATCGGACTCAAGGACCGGGTTGCCGTTCTGTCCGGCCGGTTGGACATCTTCAGTCCGGCAGGGAACGGGACGACGTTGAAGGCGGTCATCCCGTTCCAAGGCTAATAGCCCTGCCGCACTAGTGATTTCAGTTATGCCCGCCGTGGTGGAACAGCAGTCCGTACCCGCCGAAGAACGGGTACTGAGCCTGGTAGTCGACGGGGGGCGGGGTGGCAACGACCTGAGCGTTGCCTTCCGTCTGGCACAGGCTGGCCGAACCGGACGAGGTGCAGGTCGGAGCCGCCTCGGCCAGTGGTGCGACCGCGATGGCGACAGCGGTTGCGCCCGCCACCAACAGCGGCGGGATGAAACTCCGGATTCTCATAGGTGGCGCGGCTCCCTTGTTGACGCTCGAGATTTAACACATTGGACACATTCCAGAGTCGTCCCCGCGCCAAGCAATAACGTTGGCGCTGACACCCATTGGCGACTACCCGTTATCCCCCAGAGCGCTGAGCAGCCGGTCCAGATCGTTCTCGGTGTTGTACAGGTGGAATCCGACGCGCACCGCGCCTGCGCGCGTCGAGGCGCGGATGCCCACAGCCCGCAGCTTGTCGGCGGCATTCGCGATAGGTATCGACACGATGGCCGAATTTTGCTGGGGCAGACCGAGTTCTGCACGCGCACGGTTTGCCAGCCCGACGGTGTGCGCCTCGATCTTTGCGCCGTCCAGCGACGCCAGCCACGGCAGTGTCAGGCCGGCGCCGAGCGCGCTGAACCAGGTGGGCGACGCGTCGAAGCGTCGCGCGCTTTCGGCCAGTCGCAGCGGCAGCCCGTAGATCGTCTGCCACGGGTCCTCACCCGCATACCAGTTTGCAGCGAGGGGTGTCATGATTCGGCTGACCCTGTCGCTCAACGACATCCACGCTGTGCCCCGTGGCGCCAGCAGCCACTTGTAAACCGCGGCCACGGTGACGTCGGCCCAGCCCACGTCGACCCGTTTCCAGCCAAGCGCCTGCGTGATGTCAATCACAGTCAACGTATCGGAACCTGCCACAGTGCGTCGCAGGGCATCGGCGTCGAGCACGGCGCCGTCGGCAGACTGCACCAGGCTGGCCGTCACCACATCGAAGTCGGCCGCGGCCGAGATCATCTCGTCCCGCGCCAACTCGGTGACGGTCACACCCCTGCCTGCCTGCGCGGCGAACGGGAAAGTGGTGCTGGTGAACTCACCCGCCAGCGTGGCAACTCGGCTGCCGTCGGGAACCGCAGCGGCGACCAATCCGAGCAGGGCGGACACGGTGCCGCCCATCGCCACGGAGTCGACGGGCACGCCGGTCAGCGCGGCATAGCCCTCCCGGCCGGCACGCACGTCTTCGTCGAACAGCGGCACTTCCATGGTCCCGGCCTGCCACCTGACGATGCAGTCCTGCAGGGCGTCAACCATGAACCGGGGTGGCAGCCCATACGTCGGCGAATTGAGAAATCCGTCGGCGCCGACGAATTCGGCCCCGAATGCCTCCCGCGCCGGAGCGGCCGTCATTCTGCGGGCGGCTCGTCGCCGGCCGCAGTTGTTCCCGTCGCTTCGCTCGCCCCGGAAGTTGTTCCCGTCGCTTCGCTCGCCCCGGAAGTCTCTTCGCCACGCAGCCTGGCCTGCAGCTGCTCTCGGTCTTTGCGTCGACGTTCGTCGACAACCGCGATGCTCGCGGTGGCACGACGCCGCAGCGGGGCGAAGATCCAGATGCCCAGCGGCAATGCGATGACCAACGCGAACAGGAGCGCCACGACGAGCGGGAAATCGCGCACGCCGAGCAAGTGTCCGGCACCGAAGATCACGGCCGTCAGGACGACGACGAGCAGCAGGCGGGCCAAGGCATAGGCCAGCACGTCCAGTACGAGGCTGGATCGGGGCCGTCGGTCAGACACGGCCCGAGCCTACCGACGGCGCGTATATTCAGATAAAGGAGGTTTTTGTGGCTTATTTGCTCCTGATTCTCGTCTTGGCCGGTCTGATCTACGCCGGCTGGCGGCTGACGCGGTTGACCGCTGCCAGCCCGAAGACGCGCGTCATCGGCCCGGACGACGATCCGGATTTCCTGCGGCGACTCGGCCCGGACAACGACCGCCGGCAGTAGCGGCGCGACGACCTAGCCAGGCTGGCCGTCAGACCGCCTTGCGCCCGAAAAACCACCGGCGACCACTGCCGCCAGATCGATCAGCGCCTCGCGCGTCTCGGGCTTCAGCCGTTCGAGGCTGATCTCTGCGCCCTCCTCCAGATGCGGGTCGAACGGCACCAGCTTGACGGCGCGGCACCGCCGGGAGAAGTGGTCAACCACCTTCTTAATGTCGACCTTGCCGGACCGCGGCCGTACCGCGTTGATGACGGCGATCGAGTTGCGCACCATGTCCTGGTGGCCGTGCGCGTCCAGCCAATCCAGGGTGGCCGAGGCGCTGCGGGCGCCGTCGACCGATCCAGAGCTGATCACGATCAGCACGTCGGCCTTGTCGAGCACCGCCGACATCGCCGAGTGCAACATGCCCGTGCCGCAGTCGGTGAGCACCAGGCTGTAGAACCGCTCCAGCACCTCCAGCGTGCGGATGTAGTCGTCGGAGCTGAACGCCTCCGACACCGCAGGGTCGCTCTCGGAGGCGAGCACCTCGAGTCGGCTCGGGCCCTGCGATGTGTAGCCGCGGACGTCGCTGTAGGCCGCAATTCCCTCGGCGTCTCGAAGTAGGTGCCGCACGGTGGCAGGGGTCTCCAGCGGCACCTTCTGGCTCAGCGTGCCGCGGTCGGGGTTGGCATCGACGGCGACGACGCGGTCGCCACGGATCGAGGCGAACGTCGCGCCAAGTGTGGCGGTGACGGTCGTCTTGCCGACCCCGCCTTTCAACGACAAAAGCGCGATGCGGTAGCAGTCCCGCAGCGGCCGCTGGACCTGGGTGACCAGGCTGTTGATGTGCTTGACCCTAGGGCTTTCCCCGACGTTGATCAGCTTGAACGAGGCGAGGTACAGCCACTTGCGCCAGCCTTGCGACGGCGCCCGCTTCGGCTGGCCCAGCAGCGCGACGGTCGACAGATCGAGGTAGGGCGGCGGGTCCTGATGCTGCGGCACTAGCGGGCGCGACGCATCGCCCAGCGGTAACCCGTTCGGCGGCGTCTGGGCTGTCCATTCCGTGGGTACCTCGCTGGGCACCGATTCCGCCGGATCGCTGAATCGCTGCTGTCCTCGAAAACCCGAGTGCTGGTCAGACAACGGCCCAAACCCCTCTCATTGGCAGTTCGTCGCGGCGACCAGGTCAGCCCACCCCAGCGTACGAATGCAACCCGACGGTCACCAGGTTGATGAAGAACAGGTTGAACACCATCGCGACGAAGCCGACGACGTTGATCCAGGCCGCCTTCTTGTCGCGCCAGCCTGCCGTCGAGCGCGCGTGCAGGTACGCCGCGTAGACCACCCACGCGATGAACGACACCGTCTCCTTGGGGTCCCAGCCCCAGTAGCGGCCCCACGCCTCCTCCGCCCAGATCGCGCCGAAGATGACGCCGAAGCCGAACACTGGGAACGCGAAAATGGTTGTGCGATAAGCGATGCGGTCCAGGGTCTGAGCGTCTGGCAGCCGCGCGACGATGCGACGGCCGACGCTTTCAGCGCCTGGCGTGCCGTGCGGCGACATCTTGAGCAGGATCAGGATGCTCGCCACGCCCTCGACCAGGAACAGACCCGTGCCGATGCTGACCACCGACACGTGGATCGGCAGCCAGTAGGACTGCAGGGCGGGCATGACCGGGGCGGCGTTGGTGTAGAGCCAGCGGCCCGACACGGTCAGCAGGATCAGGACCGGAACGAGCACG
>JAVXWV010000784.1:0-4222 GCA_032230775.1 Mycobacterium sp.
AACCTGATTGCGGATTTCGTCTATAGCCTGCGCCGCCGTCACCTCCGGGCCGACGGTAAGCGTCTCGGGCAGCATGTGTGCCGCGACCGAATCAGCGGGCCAGGACAGTACACCGCGCAGTACGTTCGCCCGTTCGAGCGGCATCGCTGTGAGCAGGGCGTCTCTGGTCTCGCGGTCAACGTGTCGCAGAATCGCGGCGGCACGGTGGGAGTTGATCGCGGCGAGCAGTTCATCGACCCGCGAAATCGGCAGCGCCTTAAGCATTTTGGCGGCAAGCGCCACATCGACGCTGTGGATCAGTTTGGCGGCGGTCTGCGTGTCGAGCAGCTCGCCAAGACGGCGCAGGTCGGCTGGGGACAGCCGCGCCAGCTGACGGGCGCGCTCGGTTGGGTCGTCCACTGCGTCGACCCACTGCTTGACGGCTTTCGGTGTGTTCGTCGCGATCGCTTTTCGCACGCTGATCGCGGTTCCGCGGGCAACCTCGGTGGTATTCACATAACACTCCGTTCGAGGACGTCACGAATTGCGTCGCCACGGGCAAACGTCGGTTGCAGCCTAACGGGAAATGGGTAATTCACGTGGGCGTTGCGCCGAGCTTGCTAAGAGCCGCCCGCCCGACCCGCGCATTCGAGCAACTCCTCGAGCCAAATCTAGCTGGGCGCCTCTGCGTCCGCCTGACTCAGTCGACAGTCCGACTTGGCCGTAAGCGTCGACGCCTTCTGTGTCCCCAACCTGAATTCGATACCGTCAGGCCCGGCGATGTAGACGTCGTGATCGCCGGGGTTGTCCTTGAAGGTTCCGAACTTCGTTGCTCCCTTTTGCGCGGCACCGTCTTTCGCTATCTGTAGCGCCTGCGGCCACAAGGCGTCAGCAATCGGGCCGCTGAAAACGGCCATGATGTACGCCTGCTTGGCCTTCGTCTTGGCATATTCGCCACCGCAGCCTACCCAGGTGTTCTGTTCGATGTTCCATGTCGTGCCGGGCGTCAGAGCCGCGATGCCCTTGGCCATATCTTGAACCGCCGCTTGGTATTCCGTTTGCGCGGCTTCCAGGGATGGTCTGGATCGCAGCGTCTGTTCAACCCGCGCCGGGTCAGCTGTAGTCACGCTGGTATCCGTCCCTCCCGTACTCGTCGATGCGCCGCAACCGCTGACGCTCGCCATGCAGATGAGACCGAATACCAAGCACCCAGCCATCTTTCGTAGCGTCATCGGAAAGGAACCCCCGGTATCAGGGGGGGCTGCGGTGGTGCCATGGGCGGCGGGGGCGGTGGTGCAAGTAGCTCATTGCCCGGCAACCCGGCCATGACTGCAGCCAAGTTATAGCCGGACATCCGTAGCTGGTTGTCACTTCCGAGCCGGGCGTAATCCGCGTGGGCCTGGACGCCCTCTCGGACGACACCGCCCGGGTCGGCCCCGGCTTGCGCCGATAGCTCGGGGAACATTCCGTCATACGGGTTAGCGCCCCACCCGTGGACCGGGGCCAGCTCCGCCACGGCATTTGCGATCGGATCATCCATACCGCGCATCACATAAGCATGCCCTGCGCCGAGGCCCAATTGGTCGGGACTCGTCAGCTCCAGGCCCGGTGAACCGTAAAACACGACATCGTTCACGGGATGCAGCCCTTGGGCATTGAGTTCTTGCAGGGCCAATGACGACGTCAGCGAGCCGTAGGAATGTCCGAGCAAGGTTATGTGGCCGTTGGGATTATTGGCGCGGACCTGTTCGAGATACGACGACAAGCTGTCAGCCCCTCCTCGTGCCTGCCCGTCACCCATGGTGGCCAATGCATCCGCGGGGCTGAGCGTGTTCAACGGGTTGGGCGGCGGGTCGTAGCCCATCCAGGCGATCGTCGCTGCGGAACCGGCCAGGCCGGCGTTCCTCAGCTGACGCTGCGCTTCAAGCTGAAGGTTCTGCGCCTCGGTGACCATGCCGGGCAACGTGTCCTTGGTTGTCGAGCCGATACCAGGAACCGTGACCGAGACGTTGCGCGCCGTATCGGGATTGCCGACCGCAACCGCTGCCAGCACCTGCTTTCCGGTGCCTGTTCGCGGATCGAACGCCGTCAAATAGGTCTCCGGCGCTTTCCCGAGCGCGTCATGGACCGCGTTCAGTTCGCCGAGATGTGTTTTGGCGCCGTCGAGTTGGGCCTTCAGCTGGTTGAGTCGATCGAGCGACGCAGCACTGTGGTCTCCCGTCGTATACGTCTGTCGGGCCAGCTCGTCGATCTGATGCTGCAACTGGTCGACCTTCGTCTGCGCACTGGCTCGCTCTTGATCCAGCCGCGCTTCGTTCGCGTCACTGGCGACCTGAGTCGGTGTTAATCCCTCGGCTCCAACGGGCGGACCCGTCTGCGGAATGGGTGTCTTGCCGGTCGCCATGTTGATGGCCCGCGCCAACTCGTCGTCGATCGCGGCTGCCTCGGCCAGAAGCGCGGTCAGCTGTGGCTGCAGTTCTGCTTCAGCTAGGGCCGCATCCGCTTCCGTGATGTTCGAACCGGCGGCGGGGACAAAGGTATTGGATGCCGCATTGAGTTCCATACCAAGCTGACGGGCGCGATCTCGCAAATTGGCCAGCTTGCCTTTGAGTGCCTCGATGTCGTCTGCCGCTCGGTCGGCCGCCCTGGCGACCGCAAGTGCTTCGTTGCCATGAGCGTCCAGGTCTTTGCGCGTCTGGCCTATGGATTCCTTGGCGGCTCGGGACGCATCCCCGCCCCACGTATCAAAGGCGGGAAGTTGAGCGATTCCATTGGCAGCTGCCTGGGCTGCTTCTGCGCGACTACGAGTGGCGTGGAAGACCTCGCGAACGTCGCCCGCATCCCAGCGATCAATATCGGCAACAGAAACTGTCACGGTGATGCGCTACAGCCCGAGATCGAGGTCGCTTACGGCTTGCTCTGCCCGCTTGATGTCGGTGGCGCTGTCGTCGTCCGCCTGTAGGTATGCCGCAGCGCCAGTCCGCAGCCCGTCCGAATGGTCGATCATGCGGCCAAACATCGCCGATGTGTCCGCTTGCCACTTGGCTACGGCTCCGGTCAACGCCGTGGCCGACCCGACCGGCAAACCGGGTTGGGCCGCCTCCATGCGGCCATCCGCCTCGAAGTGGCGGGCCTGCATGCTGTCGGCATGCACATCAACGGTGGCAGCTGATAAGTGCAGATCCTCTGGCGTAACCCTGACGCCTTCAGACACGACCTCTCCTCTCGTGCCGAGCAAACAAGTCACCTGCCATGATAGCCGCTGGCAGACGCTACAAATGACGCCATTTCCGCAGCGTCACCGCGCCGGACCCGCGCATTCGAGCAACTCCTCGAGCGCAGCATCGAAGTCGTCGACCAGTCGCCACAGGTCGGGCAACAGGTCCGGGCACGAGGTGACGCCGACATTCAGCTTCCCGTTCAGCGACATCGCCGTGACGTTCAACCCGCAGCCGTGAAACAGCGGGCCCAGCGGATACATCGCCTCGACTTCACACCCCAAGAAGTACAGCTGTGCTTGCGGCCCCGGCACATTCGACACGATCAGGTTATGGACGGGATGACCGATCAGCGGCGAGTCGGCGACGATCCGAAAAACGCCACCGAACACCGCCCGCGCCGCCAGTTGCGCCCAGTCCTGCAACAGCGTCGGACTGATGACCGAACTGTGGTTCTTGGCAGCGGCGTCTGCTTGGGCGATCGCCCGTAGCCGGTCGGCGGGGTCAGCGATCTGCGTCTCCAGGCTGCAGAACATTCCCGTCAACTGGTTGTGGCCCGGGCGGTCGGACTTCTCATGCACCGACACCGGCACCATCGCCACCAGCGACCGGGCGGGCAGCTCGGCGTGATCGCTCAAGAACCACCGCAGCACCGACGCGCACAACGCCATCACCACGTCGTTGACCGTGACGTTGAACCGGTCCTTGACCTTCTTGATGTCCTCGAGGTCCAACTGTGCCAACGCGACGTTGCGGTCGGCCGTCACCGATGCGTTGAACCGGGTCGGCGGACCCGCGAACGGCGCGGCCATATGCAGGCCACCGCGCGCACGCCGCAGCGTCTTCGCGATCGTCGCCACCGTCGTCGGCAACACATTGGCCAACTGCCACGGACGACCGGCGAACCTCACCAGGCCGCCCGCCGCGATCTGCAGAGGGCCTGCGCTACCGGAACCTTCCACCGGTTCCGGCGGCGGCATATCGGGTTCGACGGTGCACAGCTGCGAGAACAGGTTGGCGCCGCT
>JAVXWV010000849.1:0-4820 GCA_032230775.1 Mycobacterium sp.
CGACGGGATGATCGGCTCGGGTTCGAGGCCGCCGCTGAGAGCCCGCAGCCAGGTCCGGCCGCGGGTGCTGGGTGGTTCGCCGCTTGTGTCGACCCGTGCATCACCGCTGGTTTGGGGGACGGTGACCGGCTCGTAGGCGGCGCCCCACAGCGTCCGCAGATCGCGCGGGTTCGGGGCAGTAACGGGGTCCAGCGTCGCCAAGCGTGAGGCGACGACGTCGAGGCGTTGGCTGCGGTGCCTGCCGGGTTCGGTGACGCCGGCATTGATCGCGTTCACGAGCGCGGCGCGCAATAGGTCTGCGTCATCGGGAACGAGATCGTCGGCCAGCGCAGTGGCGTGTCGCTGCTCACCTCCGTCGACCGCCCAGATCAGGGCATGATCGCTGGAGTCGAATTCGTCGACACCGCCCTCTTGTTCGATGACGGCAGGCCCGTTGAGTCCGATTCGGGCCTGCGGGGTTACGATGAGCCGAGTGCACAGGCCGGCGGCGATGCTCATTCCGCCGAACGATCCCACGGTGCCCGCGACGACACCGATGACCGGCGCCAGCGAGCGCAGATCCAGTACGGCCGAGCAGATCTCGGCGACGGCGTTGAGTCCGAGGTTCGCTTCCTGCAGCCGGACTCCACCGGTCTCGAAGAGGATCACCGCGGCGGTCGGCGCGCCTGCCCTCGAATCCGCTGCGGCCAGCAGCAGCGCCTGCGAGATCTTGGCGCCCGACACTTCTCCCGTCCCACCGCCTTGGAAGCCCTGTTCAATGGCGGCGATCACCACCGGGTGCCCATCGACGGTGCCGCGCGCGATGACGGTGCCGTCGTCAGCCTGCGGGGTGATGCCCTGAGGCACCAGCCACGGGGACTCCAACCGGTCGAACGGACCGGCGAGCACCCTCAGGGAGCCGGGATCCAGCAGTGCCGAGGCACGGCCCAGTGCGTCGAGTTCGATGAAGCTTCTGCGCTCCAGTAGTTGTTGCCACGTCTGCCCGGCCAGCAGCTCAGCGTCCTCGGTACTGGTCACGAGTGCTGTCCGTTCGCGGTGGCGGCTTCTGCGGCTTGGCGAAGTCGTAGGTTGACGACGCCGGGTGTGGCACCGAAGTCGTTGAGCTCCCACCGCCCCGCCAGCGCGGTGCGGGAGAAGAAGCGTTCGAGGACGTCGTGCCAGACGGTGTCGAAACCGTTGACGCTGGTGCGAACCCGCACGGCGGCGCTGTCCGACGGCTCGCCGTGCCCGGGTGGCTGGAGCAGGATCTCAAGGTCACCGGAGGCGACGACACCGATGTGCACTGCGCGGGGCGTCGCCTGCTCGGCGGGGAACTGATAGTTCAGGGTCTGCACGGCGGAGACGTCCTCTCGTCCAGGGTGTCGAGAAACAGCGTGGCGGACAACAGATCTCCGCTGCCGCCGGGGGACAGGCCGCGGTCTAGGCACATGTCATCGAGCGCCGCGAAATGCTGTCGGCCCTGCGGCGTGCCGCACCCGCCCGAAGCGAGGACGGCCCGGGCACCCTTCTGAACGGCACGCAAACCCGCTGTGCCGCCACGGTGCAGCACGCACGTGTCGTCGAGATGGGCCATCAGGGATAGCAGCGCGTCCAACCGCGCCGAGGCTTCGCCTGCGCCTGACTGGCGGGCGGCCCGCAGCGCGGGCAGTGCGTGCAGTCGAACGTGCGGAAACCCCGCTTGAGCCTCGCCCGCCGCGCCGGAAGTGCCGTAGCGCCGACGGGCGCGTGCACCGTGCGACATCGGCACTGCCGCGTCGCCCTCGAGCGCGGGATCGGGGGTCAGTGCCAACCGGGCTGCGACGTCGATCGCGTCGGCCGCACTGGCTGCCGTCGCCGCCCCGGCGCTCAGCAGGCCAAGCGCCCACAACGCGCCCCGATGGGTGTTGACCCCGCCGGTGGCCTCGAGCATCGCCTGCTCGCCGTCGCGGCCGATCACCCCCAGCCGGACTCGGAGGTCAAGCGCGGAATCTGATCGCGTTGCCGCCAGCGCACATTCGGTGAACGCGCCGCGCAACGACTCGGCAGAATCGTGCAACATCGTCAGGTCCATGTCGGCGTGCGCGCCGGACCCGCGTCGATCGACCAGGCCGGGCTTCGGAGTCAGGTCGGCCTCGGCCCGCAGCGCCGTCACGGCCAGATCGGCGATGGCTTCTGCGGTGAGGGCCGTTGTCTGCGCGAGTACTGCAGCGGTCACTAGATCACCAGCCCCTGAACTGTGTTGGCGGGTCGTAGAGTCCGCCGGACCAGGCCACCAGGTCCTCCATGCTGCGCGCGGCCAACAACGAGCGGTCGGCGAGTCGCGTCTCGACCTTGAGGTCCTCGGGGAAGGCGATAAGGCCGTCGCGTCGCAGCGCCTCGGTCCGTCGCGCGTCGGCGCGCCGCCCGATCGGTGTGACACCGGCGATGGCGGCCAGCGCGGCCCGTCGATCGGCCAGTGAATGCGCCTTGTAGAGGTAGGCGACGCCCTCTTCGGTGACCACGTGGGAGACGTCGTCGCCGTAGATCATCACCGGCGGCAGCGGCATACCGGCGTGGTTGCCGACGTCGATGGCATCGAGCGTCTCAACGAACGTGGGAACTCCTCCTGCGCGGAAGGTTTGGGCCATCTGCACCACCAGTTTGCGTCCACGTCTGTTGGCGCCCTCGCCGTGGGCAAGGTCCAGCCAGGCGGCCGACGAGTGCCGCCGGCCGTGTGGATCGTGGCCCATGTTCGGGGCCCCGCCGAAACCGGACAACCGCCCGTCGGTCACGGTGGAGGAGTTCGCATCCGCGTCGATCTGCAGCGATGAGCCGATGAACATGTCGATGGCGTACTGGCCTGCCAGCTGGGCGAGCACCCGGTTGGAGCGCAGCGAGCCGTCGGCGCCGGTGAAAAACACGTCCGGGCGGGCGGCGGCGTAGCGGTTCATACCGGATTCACCGCCGAAGCTGTGAATCGACTCCACCCACCCGGACTCGATGGCAGGGATCAGAGTTGGGTGCGGGTTGAGCACCCAGTGCCTTGCGATTCGCCCCTTGAGGCCGAGCTGCTCGCCGTAGGTGGGCAGCAGAAGTTCGATCGCTGCGGTGTCGAAGCCGACACCATGATTCAGCGAGACCACCTGGTGGCGTTCGTAGACCCCGCGGATGGCGATCATGGCCTTGAGGATCTCGACGTCGCCGATGTGGCGGGGGTCGCGGGTGAAAAGCGGCTCGAGGAAGAACGGTCGGTCGGCGGCGACGACGTAGTCGACCCAGCTACCCGGAATGTCTACTCGCGGGAGATTATCGACGCCGTCGACGATCTCGTCTGCCTGGACGATCACCACACCGTCGTGGAAGGCGGCGGCTTCGGCGATCGTCGGGGTGTCCTCGGTATTGGGGCCGGTGTAGAGGTTGCCGTCCCGGTCGGCCTTCTCGGCGCAGAGCAGCACGACGTTGGGAGCCAGGTCGACGAACATCCGGGCGTACAGCTCGACGTAGGTGTGGATGGCGCCGATGTGGACGGTGCCGTCTTCGACCATCTGCGCGATCCGCACGCTCTGCGGCCCGGCATAGGCCAGGTCCAGATTCGTCGCGATACCGCGGTCGAACAGGTCGAGGTGTTCGGCGCGTGACACCGACGAGATCAGCATGTGCAGGTTGTTGATCCGCTTCGGATCGCAGTCCGCGAGCGTGCGGGACAGGAAGTCGGCCTGCTTCTGGTTGTCACCCTCGAGGGCCACCCGGTCGCCGGGGCGGATCACGGCGTGCAACAGGTCCTTAAGCCGACCGGGTTTGATCACCTTTCCGTCGGTGTGCGCGGCGCCGGCGTGAACGCGCATGGCCTTCGCGGTCCGGCGAGTATCCCAACGTCTTTGCGGTCCAGGTGTTTTCGTCATCACGTTCGGCTTGTCCTCCGCGGCGCGGATTGCCCGGTGGGGATGCTAGACATCGGCCACGTCCTATCTGAAGCGGTCACGTGAGTCGCGCCTGCAGTCATCGCAGTTATTTTCGTCGATGCGACCGTCCGAGTCATCGACGCTGGCTGGAATACGCATTTACCGGCTAGGTGCAACGTATTCGCCGATTCCGCAGGTCGTGGGCTGTCAATCCACCCATTGGGGCATGGCCGGATGGCGGTCGACGTCACGTCGCTGGGGACACGGCGACCAGGGCAAGCACGGCCGCGCGCACCCGGTCGGCGACCGCTTGGGGCGTAGAGGTATCGAGCTTGCCGTCGAGGTACAGGAAGGCCAGACCGTGGACCACGGCCCAGAGGGCTGTCGACAGGGCGTCCGGGTCGACGCCATGGAAGGCGCGCCGGACAAGCGCGCCAACGTATTCGGCGATGGCGGTGGTCGCGGCGACCCGCTCACTGCTGTCACCGTCACACGGATCGCTGAACATGGTCCGGAAAAGCGCCCGGTGTTCAAGCGCGAATTGGACGTAGGCGACGGCGACGGCGGCAAGGTCCTCGGGAGTCGAGGGTGAGGGGTGTGCAGCGCTCAGACAGCCCGCAAGCTCGCGGTAGCCCTCCGCTGCTACAGCGGAGACGAGCGCATCGCGGTCGGCATAGTGCCGATAGGGGGCGCCAGGGGACACGCCCGCTCGGCGTGCCACCGCGCGTACCGATAGACCAGCGGCACCGTCGTCCTCAAGCAGTTCCATCGCCGCGCGCAAGCATGCGGCGCGCAGATCGCCATGGTGGTACCCGGTGCTCGAGGATGGCATGAATCACACTCACTAGATGTAGACACTGCTTACACGCTGGGCCTAATGTAATCGACGTATACATACATTCTAGCTGATAAGGGGTGGTGGAAGCGCTGTGCGAGGGTATGTGCTGACTCGTTACGGGG
>JAVXWV010000023.1:0-2736 GCA_032230775.1 Mycobacterium sp.
CCCCATGGGCTCTCGGCGAGGGCGCCGACGACCACCAGTGCGAGCACCGCGAGCAGGATCACCATGATGACCAGCACGCCGATGATCGCGGCAGCGCCGCCGATGACCCCGAGTTCGTCGCGGGCCATCTGCCCCAGCGAGCGCCCCCGCCGTCGCACGGAGATCGACAGCACAAGGTAGTCCTGAACGCATCCGGCGAACACTGCGCCGATGATGATCCAGATGGTTCCCGGCAGATAGCCCATTTGCATCGCGAGCACAGGGCCGACAAGCGGTCCGGCTCCGGCTATCGCAGCAAAGTGATGGCCGAACAACACACGCCGGTCGGTCGGCATGTAGTCGGTGGCGTTCTCGAAAAGTTCAGCGGGCGTGGCGGTATCGTCGCGCGGACGCACGATCTTCATCTCGATCAGCCGGGCATAGAACCGGAAGCCGATGACGTACGTGCAGATCGCAGCGATGACGAACCACACCGCGTTGACGGTCTCCCCGCGGAAGAACGCAATGATCGCCCATGCGACCGCACCGACCAGCGCGATGATCGCGAAGATGATCTTGTGTCTCGTCGTGATCGGCGATCGGTCGATGATCGCTACCGGCGGCAGATCCTTGTCGGTGCGGATATAGGTGACGTCGCCGTCCTGCTCCTCGATGCGTTCCGGTGGTGCGGCAGTGGGTGTAGCCACGTTCTCTCCCTCGTCATCGCGTTTCCTGTCAGGTGACTGAATCCTTCCACCGTGGAAAACGGTGTTGGGCCGATTCGGGGTATCGATTCGGTTATGAACCACGCTCATAGAAGGCGCGCACGGTGTCGATCGTGTCGGCCTCAGCTGGGCTTTTGTCGTCGCGGTAGCGCAGGACGCGTGCGAACCGAAGCGCCATGCCGCCGGGGTAGCGCGACGAGCCCTGAACTCCGTCGAACGCGATCTCTACCACCTGCTCGGGCCGCAGTTTCACGATTCTGCGGTCGGTCGGACTGAGATCTGATGTCGCCGCCTCCGCGGCTCCGTCGGCCAGCTCCATGAACCGCGTCGTCTGCCACTCCAGCATCGCGTCCGTCATTCCCTTGAAAGTCTTTCCAAGCATGACGAATCCGCCGGTCGCCGGGTTCAACGCGCCGAGGTGGATGTTGGAAAGCTTTCCGGTGCGGCGGCCCGAGCCCCACTCGACGGCGAGCACGACCAAGTCGAGGGTGTGCACCGGCTTGACCTTCAGCCAGCCCGCGCCGCGGCGGCCCGCCTCATACGGCGCGCTCAGCGACTTCGCCATCACCCCTTCGTGACCGGCGTCGAGCGTGACATCGAGAAACCGCTGTGCGGCGTCGGCGTCGTCGGTGATCAGGCGATCGACGCGATGGGCTTTCGGGACGATGGCGTCCAGGGCGGCGACGCGCTCGCTGGTTGGCCGGTCCAGCAGGTCTTCGCCGTCGAGATGCAGCAGGTCGAACACGAATACCGACAGCGGCTGTGCAGCCCTTGCCGTCGCGATGTCCACACTGCGCCCGAACCGCGACGCCGTGACCTGGAAGCGATGCGGGCGCGCATCGGGACGTAGAGCGATCGCTTCGGCATCGGCGATCAGGTCCGTCACCGGCAACGCCAAGGCGGCGTCGACCACCTCCGGCAACCGTTCGGTGACGTCGTCGAGGCTGCGGGTATAGATCGACACCGCGTCGCCGGCGCGGTGGATCTGTACCCGGGCGCCATCGAGCTTGGCCTCGAAAACCGCTGTGCCGCCGAGGCGTTCGAGCGCTTCAGCGACACCGCTCGCGGTTTGGGCCAGCATCGGGCCCACCGGGCGTCCCACTCGGAGCGTGAATTGTTCCAGCGCCGCCTCGCTGTCGGTCAGCGCGGCGGCCGCGACGGCAGGCAGGTCGCCGCCCAGCATCGCCGCGCGTCGCACTACCGGTGCAGCGACGTCCGCGGCCTTCGCCACCGCGTCTGCCATCACCCCGACGAGCGCACCCTGACGCAGTTCGCCGCCTAGCAGGCGGCGCAGAAACGTCTGCTCGGGCTCGGTGGCCTCGGCGAACAGACCGTTCACGAGGTCGGCCCGTCTGGCCTGCGATCCCTTCCCGGCAACCTGGCCGATCTCGCTGAAGGCGGCGTCGACCTGCAGGACGGTCAGCGACGGCTCAGCTGCAGGCGGCGGCAATGAGCGCAGTGCCGCCCAGCCAACGCCGATCTGTCGTTGCGGCAGCTCGCCGGACAGCCAGGACACCACCACGGCGACCAGCTTCGGGTCGTCCTCGGCTCCTGCGTGGCGCAGCAGGTCGGCGATGAGGGCGATCTTGGCCAGTCGCGCGGAGGTCGCGCCAACCTTGGCCGACGCGTCGGCGACGTCAGTGAGCTGCACGAGCCCAGCCTGGCATGGCCGTCAGACATCTCCGAGCAGGTCGGCGAGCGTGCGCATTTGCACATGATTTTCCGGCGTGTCGAGGTACAGACGCGCACACTCGCGGCAGTAAAGCGCTACTTGACCGCGAACGAGACCGTGTGCCAGCCACTCGCGCCGTCGGGAACCGGGTCGGCCTCGTCAGACGTCTGGACGGCACCGGTGTTGTCGGTGGCCCGAACCGCGATCGTGTGTGGTCCCGGCTGGGCGGCCTGCCAGTTGAAGCTCCACAACCGCCACGTGTCGTTCGAGTAGCCTGCGCCGAGATCGGCGGGCTGCCAGGCGCCTTGCTTGTTCGGACTGTCGATGCGGACCTCGACGCCGCGCACGCCGCGGTTCTGC
>JAVXWV010000863.1:0-5907 GCA_032230775.1 Mycobacterium sp.
ATGGGCCTGCCAGCACACGACAGCCGGGCACGGTAAAGTGGTGGCAGGACAATAAAGACACACAGATCGGAGCCGCCTAAATATTGGGCCGCTCCGTTATTGCGCGAGGGGGTACCCCCATGGGCCGCGGCCGGGCTAAGGCAAAGCAGACCAAGGTTGCTCGTGAACTCAAATACAGTTCACCGCAGACCGATTTCGACCGGCTACAGCAAGAGCTGTCAGGGTCGGAGGGGTCTGACGGACTCAACGGCACTGACGGTGTATCCGACGACGAGTGGGTCTCAGAAGACGACTGGCGGCGCTAGGCCGCCCCGGTCTGACGATTCTTTCTAGAACCTGGGGTGCTGGCCCACGAGGCTGGCACGGGAACTGTCCTTGCTGCCCTTCTTGATGGTGCCGAGGGTCCAGCAGCGCAGGTGCCTGGCGGTCAGCACGGCCAGCGCGCGGTCGGTGTCCTCAGGCGCGACGACGGCCACCATGCCAACGCCCATATTGAAGGTCTTCTCCATCTCGGCCCGCTCGACGCGGCCACGCTGCGCGATCATCCCGAACACCGGTGCGGGCGCCCATGTCCCTCGGTCGATCTCGGCGACAAGGCCGGGCGGGATGACTCGCTCCAGATTTCCGGCCAGCCCGCCACCGGTGATGTGGCACAAGGTCCGGACCTGGGTTTCGGCGGCCAGCGCCAGGCAGTCCTTGGCGTAAATGCGGGTCGGCTCGAGCAACTCTTCGCCAAGCGTGCGGCCGAACTCCTCGACATGGCCTGCCAGATTCATCCGGTCGATCTCCAGCAGCACCCTGCGCGCCAGCGAGTAGCCGTTGGAATGGAGGCCCGTCGACGCCATCGCGATGATCACGTCGCCCGGCTTGACCCGCTCCGGCCCCAGCACGTCGTCGGCCTCCACGACTCCGACGCCGGTGGCCGAGATGTCATAGTGATCGGGCGCCATCAGGCCGGGATGTTCGGCGGTCTCGCCGCCCAGCAGCGCGCAGCCGGCCATCACGCAACCGTTGGCGATGCCCGAGACCAGTTCGCTGACCCGTTCCGGCACCGTCCGGCCGACCGCGATGTAGTCCTGCAGGAACAGGGGCTCGGCACCGCACACCACCAGGTCGTCCACGACCATCGCGACCAGATCGATGCCGACGGTGTCGTGCTTGTCCATGGCCTGAGCGACCGCAAGCTTGGTGCCGACGCCGTCGGTCGACGAAGCCAGCAGCGGCTCCCGATAGCCGCCGCGCAGCGCGAACAGCCCCGCGAAACCGCCGAGCCCGCCACGCACTTCGGGTCTGGTGGCCTTCTTGGCCAGCGGTTTGAACAGTTCGACGGCGCGGTCACCGGCTTCGATGTCCACCCCGGCCGATGCGTAGGAGATGCCGTGTTGTTCGGCTTGATCCGTCATCGACAGCAAGGCTACCGTCGTTGCCCACCCCTGGGTAACCGGTCGATCTGCGCACTTTCCCTCCGATCGCCTCGCGCGATCGCAAACCGTGTGGGAATGTGACCGACCATGAAAACAGTTCGCTGGTTTGCGCTCGTGGCCATAGGGAATCTGGCCGCCGCCCTACCCGCTTCGATGGCACTGTCCGCGACCGCGTCTGCGACTCCATCGGAGAACACCGATGCCATCGTCATCTCGCAGTCGACGGTCGACGGGGTCGACTACATCACCAGGGAGATCACCATCCAACCCGGGGGCAGCACCGGCTGGCATTACCACGACGGACGCGTGTTCGGCGTCATCAGGGAAGGCACGCTGACCCGAACCATGGCGGACTGCTCGGTCGTCGTGTCCCCCGCCGGATCCGCGGTCGTCGAGGATCGCGGGCCGGATCACGTGCACATCGGCCGCAACCTGGGGCCGGAGCCGCTGAAGATGTGGATCGACTACATCGAACCGGCAGGCGCGCCGCTAGCGGTGGACGTACCCGACCCCGGTTGCGGTTTGCCGAGCGCCTGAAACGGCCATACCGCGTGGATGTCGGTTGAGGAGATGCGCTGCGTGGTCACCGGCGCGACCGGTTATATCGGTGGCCGGTTGGTGCCCCGGCTTCTCGACAAGGGCTACGCCGTGCGGGCACTGGCCCGCAACCCCGACAAGCTCGCCACGATCCCGTGGCGCGAGGACGTGGAGGTGGTCCGCGGCGATCTCGGCGACGCGGATTCGTTGGCCGCGGCGTTCGACGGCGCTGACATCGTCTACTACCTCGTGCATTCGATGGGTACCTCCGCCGACTTCGTGGCCGACGAGGCCCAGTCTGCGCGAAACGTCGTAACCGCCGCACGAAGGGCGGGGGTGAAACGACTGGTCTATCTCGGCGGGCTGCACCCGCCGGGAGCTGACCTTTCGCCGCATCTGCGCTCCCGCACGGCGGTCGGCGACATCCTTCTCGAATCGGGCATCGAGACCGTCGTGCTGCAGGCCGGGATCGTGATCGGTTCGGGCTCGGCGTCATTCGAGATGATGCGCCACCTCACCAATCGCCTGCCTGCGATGACGACACCGAAGTGGGTGCACAACAAGATCCAGCCGATCGCCATCGACGATGTACTGCACTATCTGGCCGCTGCTGCCGAGACCGACGTGCCGACATCACGCACATGGGACGTCGGCGGGCCCGACGTGCTCGAATACGGCGAAGCGATGCAGGGGTACGCCGAAGTGGCGGGCCTGAGGCGGCGGGTCATCATCGCGATTCCGTTCCTGACACCGACGGTCGCGAGCCTGTGGGTCGGACTCGTCACACCAATGCCCACCGGCCTGGCCCGGCCGCTGATCGAATCACTGGAAGTGGACGCCGTGATGCACGAGCACGACATCGACACCGTCATCAAACCACCGGCCGACGGGCTGATCGGATACCGGGATGCGGTCGCCAATGCGTTGGCGCGCGGCCCGCTACCCAGCGATCCGCACTGGGCACACGTCGGACTGGACTAAGGCCTGCGCAGCGCCGAGACGTTGTCGTTATCGGCCTGAATCGGGACGCCGGTGCGCGCGGCGGTGGCCAGCATCTGCTCAATCACGTTCTTGCCCAACGCCGTTTCGCCGGGCAGCTCGATCGGGTAGTTGCCGTCGAAGCACGCCGTGCACAGCCGCGATGCTGGCTGCTCGGTGGCCGCGACCATGCCCTGCTGCGAGATATAGCTCAGCGTGTCGGCGCCAATGGCGTGACGGACCGCCTCGAGCATCTCGTCCTCGCTCTCGACGGCGTTGGCGATGAGCTCGGCCGGGGTGGCGAAGTCGATGCCGTAGAAGCACGGCCATTTCACCGGCGGCGAGGCGATCCGGACATGGACCTCGACGGCGCCCGCCTCGCGCAGCATGCGGATCAGCGCCCTCTGGGTGTTGCCCCGCACGATCGAGTCGTCGACGACGATCAGCCGCTTGCCCCGGATCACCTCTTTGAGCGGATTGAGCTTGAGCCGTATGCCCAGTTGCCGAATCGTCTGCGACGGCTGGATGAAGGTTCGCCCGACGTAGGCGTTCTTCGTCAGGCCCTGGCCGTAGGGGATGCCGGACTCCTGCGCGTAACCGACGGCCGCCGGGATGCCGGATTCGGGCACGCCGATCACCAGGTCGGCCTCGACAGGCGCCTCCCTGGCCAGCCTGCGGCCGATGTCGACTCGGGTCTTGTGCACCGACCGGCCTGCAATCGTGCTGTCGGGCCGGGCCAAGTACACGTATTCGAAGACGCAGCCCTTCGGCGACGGCGGGGCGAAGCGGCTGGACCGCACGCCGTCTGCGTCGATGGCCAGCAGTTCGCCCGGCTCGATGTCGCGTACGAACGAAGCGCCGACGATGTCGAGCGCGGCCGTCTCCGAGGCGACAACCCAGCCGCGGTCAAGCCGTCCCAACGACAGCGGCCGCACCCCGTAGGGGTCGCGGGCCGCGTACAACGTGTTCTCGTCCATGAACGTCAGGCAGAACGCACCGCGCACCGTCGGCAGCAGCTCCAGCGCCGCCTGCTCCAGCGTGGCGTCGGCGGCGCCGTGGGCGAGCAGCGCACCGAGGATGTCGGAGTCGGTCGTGGCCGCCGGTGCACCGCGCGTCCCTAAGAGTCCGGCCTCGCGGGCGCGGCGGGCCAGTTCGGTGCCATTGACCAAGTTGCCGTTGTGGCCGAGCGCAACGCCGGTGCCTGCGGCGGTGTTGCGGAACACCGGCTGGGCGTTCTCCCACGTCGTGGAGCCGGAGGTGGAGTAGCGGCAGTGGCCAATTGCGACGTGGCCTTCCATCGCTGCAAGGGTCTGCTCGTCGAAGACCTGGCTGACCAGCCCGAGGTCCTTGAACACGAGCACCTGCGAGCCGTCGGCGACGGCGATGCCTGCGGCCTCCTGGCCACGGTGCTGCAACGCATAAAGGCCGTAGTAGGTGAGCTTGGCCACCTCTTCGCCAGGCGCCCAGACGCCGAATACGCCGCACTCTTCTCTTGGTTCGTTTTCGGTCTGCTGGCCGGTCACGATAGGGCTGCTCCAAGGGGGCGGTGGCTGACAAGTTCAGTCTACGGCCATGATGCGTTAATCGCGGAATCGAACGACGGTGTCGCCGCACATTGATCAACAACCGTGGCGAAAGTCTCATTCCGCGAGACGTCGCGCTATTCGTCCACCGCTACCAGCGGCAGCCAGTGTCCGATCTCCGTGGCCCTTGCGCCTGAGAGCCGCAAGGCCCCACTGGATGCCGCGTCGGCTACCTCGAGCAGACCCGTGGCCAGCAACAGCCACGTTCGCGGATCCGTCTCCACCACGTTCGGCGGGTTGCCGCGCCGGTGTTCGGGTCCCGAAATGCATTGCACCGCAACGAACGGCGGCACGCGTACCTCCACGCTGGATCCTGGCGCAGCACCCGCCAGGGTGCGCGCGGTCAGCCGCACCGCGTCGCCCAACTGCGTCCGCCCGGGCTCCGGCAGGCCGTCGTCGCGCAACCAGTCGGCGACGGCCGACACGGCGGCACGTGCCTTCGCCGGATCAACACTGCGGTGGGCGGCCATACCTTAGATTCTCAAAGTGCTGATAGATCGCCACCGACCGCCCTACAAGACGGCCGGCGCGATCCTCTTGGCGATCGCCACCGTCGTCGCAGCCTTCATCTATCTCGCGTTCCGCGGCGAGCTCAGCGACAAGACACAACTGACACTGATGTCACCGCGGGCAGGCTTGGTGGTTGAACGGGGCTCGAAGGTGACCTTCAACGGCGTGGAGATCGGGCGCGTCGCCCGAATCGAGTTCGTCGACGAGCACGGAACGCCACAGGCAAAGCTCACCCTGGATGTGAAGCCGCGCTATATCTCCTACATCCCCGCCAACGTCGTGGCCGAGATCAGGGCCACCACAGTGTTCGGAAACAAGTACATATCCTTCAGCTCACCGGAAAGCCCGTCAGCACAACGCATTTCGTCCCATGCCGTGATCGACTCCTCGGCGGTGACCACCGAGTTCAACACCCTGTTCGAAACGGTCACCGCAATTGCAGAGCAGGTCGATCCCATCAAGGTGAACCAGACGCTGACCGCGACCGCCGAGGCGCTTACCGGACTGGGTGACCGGTTCGGCGAGTCGCTGGAAAACGGTAGCCAGATCGTCGACGACCTGAATCGGCAGATGCCGCAGATCGCGCACGACAACCGCGCCCTTGCCGACCTCGCCGACGTCTACGCCGATGCCTCGCGTGACCTATGGCACGGACTGGAGAACGGGACACGGACCGCGCGGACCCTCAACGACCACCGCGCCGACATCGACGAGGCGCTGATGGCCGCGGTCGGCTTCGCCAACGATGCCGCCGACAGCTTCGAACGCGGCGGACCGTATCTGGTCCGCGGCGCCGCTGACCTGGTGTCGACGACGCAGCTGCTCGACTACTACAGCCCCGAGATCTTCTGCACGTTCCGCAAGTTCTCGGACGT
>JAVXWV010000896.1:0-3757 GCA_032230775.1 Mycobacterium sp.
GTGATCCTCAACGGAGGACTCGAGCTGCACCCGTCGATCGAGTCGCTGGTGTCAGGCCTTGGCCTGCGGCTGCCGATTATCACGACCGGGTTCGGCACCTTCGAAACGGCCAGCCGGGTGGCATCGGCGCGTGGCCGCGTCACAGCGCTGTCGCAGCGCAAGATCGACACGGCACTGGCGCTGATGGACACCCACGTCGACACAGCGGATCTGCTGGCACAGCTTGCCATTTCGATCCCGTCGGTGGTGACGCCGCAGATGTTCACCTATCAGCTGCTGGACCGCGCCCGCTCGAATCGCAAGCGCATCGTGTTGCCCGAGGGCGAAGACGACCGCATCCTCAAGGCGGCAGGACGGCTGCTTCAGCGGGGCGTGGCCGATCTGACGATTCTCGGGGAGGAAGCCCAGGTTCGCTCTCGCGCAGCCGAACTGGGTGTCGATCTGTCGGCGGCGGCGGTGCTCAACTCGCGCACCAGCGAGTTGTGCGACAAGTTCGCCGAGCAATACGCGGAGTTGCGTAAGCACAAGGGCGTCACCGTCGAACAGGCCCGCGAGATCATTCATGACGTGTCGTACTTCGGCACGATGCTGGTGCACAACGGCATGGTCGACGGCATGGTGTCGGGCGCCACGCACACCACCGCGCACACCGTGCGGCCGGCGTTCGAGATAATTGGGACGACGTCCGGGGTTTCTACAGTATCGAGCATCTTCCTGATGTGCCTTGCCGACAGGGTGCTTGCCTATGGCGACTGTGCGATCGTGCCCGACCCGACGTCCGAGCAGCTGGCTGACATCGCGATATCGTCGGCACGCACCGCGGCCCAGTTCGGCATCGACCCACGGGTGGCCATGCTGTCGTATTCGACAGGCACCAGCGGCACGGGTGCAGATGTCGACAAGGTAAGGACGGCAACCGAACTGGTCCGAGCGCGCGAACCCGATCTGCTCGTCGAGGGACCAATCCAGTACGACGCGGCAGTGGAGCCCTCAGTCGCGAAGACGAAGATGCCCGACTCCGAAGTCGCAGGCCGCGCCACCGTGCTGATCTTCCCCGACCTCAACACGGGCAACAACACCTACAAGGCGGTGCAGCGCAGCGCCGGTGCGATCGCGATCGGCCCGGTGCTGCAGGGCCTGAATAAGCCGGTCAACGACCTGTCTCGCGGTGCGCTGGTCGAGGACATCGTCAACACCGTGGCGATCACGGCGATCCAGGCCCAGAGCCTATGACCCGAAGCGTTCTCGTGCTCAACTCGGGATCGTCTTCGGTGAAATTCGCTGTCGTCGACCTGGATTCGGGATCGCAGGTCGCCGACGGCATCGTCGAGCGGATCGGCGAAGCAGAGGTCCCCGATCACGCTGCGGCGCTGCTGCTGGCGTTCGAACAGCTGTCGGACGTCGGCGTGCTTGTGGCGGTCGGTCACCGCGTCGTCCACGGCGGACCGGCCCTGTACCGGCCAACCCTCGTCGACGACGCGCTGCTGGGCCAACTCGGCCAGTTGTCTCCACTTGCGCCGCTGCATAATCCGCCCGCGATCCTGGGCATCGAGGTTGCTCGCCGGCTTCTGCCTGGCCTGCCGCACGTCGCGGTGTTCGACACCGCGTTCTTCCACGACCTGCCGCTTGCTGCGTCGACATACGCGATCGACCGGGACATCGCTGCGCAGTGGCACATCCGCCGCTATGGTTTTCACGGCACCTCGCACCAGTACGTCAGCGAGCAGGCGGCAGCCTTCCTGGATGCGCCGCTGGGGTCGCTGAGTCAGATTGTGCTGCACCTGGGCAACGGTGCGTCGGCGTCGGCGATAGTCGGAGGCCGTGCCGTCGACACGTCGATGGGGTTGACCCCGTTGGAGGGCCTGGTGATGGGCACTCGGTCCGGTGACATCGACCCCGGTGTGATCACCTACCTGTGGCGCACCGCCGGAATGAGCGTTGATGAAATCGAAACGATGCTCAACCGCCACGCGGGCATGCTGGGACTCGGCGGTGAAATCGACTTCCGGGTAGTGCACCAGCGCATCGAATCCGGCGACGAGGCAGCACAATTGGCCTACGACGTGTACATCCACCGACTACGGAAGTACATTGGCGCCTACCTGGCTGTGCTTGGCACCACTGACGTCATCACATTCACCGCCGGTGTCGGGGAGAACGACGCGGCCGTGCGCAGCGACGCACTGTCCGGCATGGCGTCGTTGGGCATCGAGGTCGACGAGCACCTCAACGCAAACCCCGGCAAGGCGGCGCGGAGGATCTCGGCGGACAACTCCCGGACCACCGTGCTCGTCATTCCCACCGACGAGGAGCTGGCGATCGCCCGCGCGTGCGTCGAGGTGATCACCACCTAAGCGTGTGGACCGAATCGGCGCAGTTCCAGAGCCTGGCGGATACGCCGGGTGATGTCCGCAGGACGGTCCTCCGCGACCACCCTTACAATGATCCAGCCCATCTTTTCCAGCATCTCGTAGCGCCGGATGTCTTTCACGTACTGGCGCCTATCGGTCCGATGCTGATCACCGTCGTACTCGATCGCCACCATCCACTCTGGCCACCCCATATCGAGGTAAGCGATCGGCAGGCCGTCGTCGGCCAAGACGGGTATTTGTGTCTCCGGCCTCGGCAGCCCATCGCGGATGACCATTAGGCGCAGCGCGGTCTCTCTCGGCGACTGGGCACCTGTGTCGACGAGCTCGAGGGCGGTCTCCAGCTGGCGAAGACCGGGTGCACCGTGATGCCTTGTCGCAAGGGCTTGCACGTCTGCCAGTTTCAAGTGCGTCGCGCGGGTCAACGCGTCGAGACGTGCGATGGCCGGATCCAACCTACCTCGCCGGCCGATGTCGAAGGCGGTGCGTACAGGTGTTGTCAACCTGAAGCAGTCGCGGGTTTCCACTTCATCGTCCAGCAGGACATCGCGACGGGTCTTCACACCTTGCGGCGCGCGAGGGTTCGAGTACACCAATTCCACTCGTACGTCATCGTCTATCCATTTCGCACCGTGCAGAGCAGCCGCCGCGAGTCCGGCGACGATGCCCTCACGACGGGACCGCAGCCATGCGGCCAGGATCCGGTTCTGTAACGACATCTGCATGTGGAATGGCGCGTAGATACCGGGGCAGACTGCCCGATGCCGCGTACGCAGTTGGTGACGATTCATCGCGCCACTGGCCAATGCTTCACTTCCTATGAATGGTGTGTCCATGCGGCGAATCGTGGCGACGCAACACGACAACTCATATCGAGTGTGCGCTCAGTGCGGGAATTTATCCCCAAACGCGCCGTTCATGCACAGTCAACGCCCACCACGCACACTCGGCGGCGCGAGGTGTCAGAACGTGCTCGTCGGCCGCACGCTGTTGGCCAGGTCGACAAGTGCGTACCGGTGGGCCTGCGTAGGTGCGACGCGTGCCAGGCTCCGCAGCGACGCCTCAACGCCGAGTTGCAGTCCGTGTTCGGTGAACGGAAAGCCGAGGATGTGGTTGGTGCTGGCGGTGTTATCGGCGAGCCAGTCCATCGCGGTGCCGAGCACCAGCGCGCGGATCTGCAGCACCCGCGGCTCGGTGTCGGGCAGCGCCTCAACGCGCCGGGCGGCGTCGCGGATGTGCTGCTCGGTGACTTCTTTCATCGACCGGCCCGACAGCAGCGTCACCGCGCTCGTCAAACGGGCGGTCGTGAAATGCCTTGATGTGGCGGGCACTTCGTCGAGAGTGTGCACGGCGTCGTCGCGGTCACCGGCCGCGGATTGCGCACGTGC
>JAVXWV010000005.1:0-3193 GCA_032230775.1 Mycobacterium sp.
GGCGTCGTCACGCGCAAACCCGCATGACGCAACGCGGCGACCGACGAAGGAATCATCGATCCCAACGTTCCACCGCTTCTGGAATGAGTCAAGTAACTACCCGAGCGGCTACCTGTCGACGTCCAGGGAACTCCCAGGAACCGATAAGCAGATCGGAAGGCTCCCAGCGGACACTGGAGGAATGAGGACCGACGTGACCCAGTCCGCAAGTCCGTCGTCCGATGCTGTCGCCGAGGCGCGGTTGCTGGTGGTCGAGGACGACCCCAACATCGTCGAACTGCTGTCCGCAAGTCTGCGGTACGCCGGCTTCGAGGTGGCGACCGCCGCCGAGGGCCACCAGGCGCTGCGGGTGGCCCGCGAGTTCCGGCCGGATCTGATGGTGCTGGACGTCATGATGCCCGGAATCGACGGGTTCGAGGTCGTCCGCCGGCTGACCGCGGAGGGCAACCGGTGCCCGGTGCTGTTCCTGACGGCCCGCGACGCCGTCCACGACAAGATCACCGGGTTGACGGTCGGCGGTGACGACTACGTGACCAAACCGTTCAGTCTCGACGAGGTCGTCGCCCGGATCCGGGCCGTACTGCGTCGGGCTACGTCCGGCCCGACGGCGCCCGCGGCGGCGCGGTTGTCCTTCGCCGACATCGAACTGGACGACGACACCCACGAGGTGTGGAAGGACGGCGCCCTGGTGGCGCTGTCACCCACCGAATTCAAGCTGCTGCGGTACTTCATGGAGAACAGCGGTCGCGTGCTGAGCAAGGCGCAGATCCTCGATCACGTGTGGAACTACGACTTCGGCGGCGACGCCAACGTCGTCGAGTCCTACGTCTCCTACCTGCGGCGCAAGATCGACACCACCGAGCCCCGGCTGCTGCAGACGCTGCGTGGCGTCGGGTCCGTGCTCCGCGTTCCGCGGGGCTGACATGCGGCTGCCGGCCCGCGTGACAACAGCGGTCGCGGCCGTCCGCCGCCGCACGGCGCGGACGCCGCTGCGCGTGAAGCTCGTCGCCGCCGTGCTGCTGCTCGTGATCGTCGCCCTCGCCGGGTCCGGCATCGCGGCCAGCGCCACGATGAAGAACTACCTCACCGGTCGCGTCGATGCACAACTGAAAGCCGCGGTGGACCCGTTCGCCAAGCAGGGCGGAGGCCACGGCGGTAACGAGGCCGGCGACAACGTCGCCCAGCTCCCCAGTGCGTACGTCGTCGAGACAACCGACGCAACCGGTGCCATCGTCTCCGGTCCTACCAGCCACCTCGTCGACGCGAGCGAATCCCTGCCGCAGCTGCCGCGCATGACCGGCGCCCAGAGCAAAGCAGCGGGGACGCGCATCTTCACCGTCCGTGCCGAGCACAGCGGCAATCGGTGGCGAGTACTGGCGGCTCCGGCCACCCTGCCCGACGGCTCGAGCGGGACCGTGCTCATCGCCCAGGGTCTCGCCGGCGTGGAGAACACGGTCCAGCAACTCACCATCCTGCTGTCGATCATCGGCTTGGGCGTGGTGCTGATCATCGCGGGCGTGGGCTACTTGATCGTGCGGGCCAGCTTGCGCCCGCTGCGAGCGGTCGAGCGCACCGCCGCGCAGATCGCCGCCGGTGATCTGTCGCATCGCGTGCCCGATGCCGACCCGCGCAGTGAGGTCGGCCAACTGACCAAGGCGCTCAACACGATGCTGGGCAACATCGAGACCGCATTCGCCGAACGGGCGGCCTCCGAAGAGGCAGCTCGCCGTTCCGAGGAGCGGATGCGTCGCTTCATCGCCGACGCCAGCCACGAGCTGCGCACTCCACTGACCACGATCCGTGGGTTCGCCGAGCTGTACCGCCAGGGCGCCGCATCCGGCGAGGAGGACGTCCGCCGGGTGATGAGCCGCATCGAGGGCGAAGGCAAACGGATGGGTGTGTTGGTCGAGGATCTGCTCTTGCTCGCCCGCCTCGACCACGAACGCCCGCTGGCCCGGGAGCCGGTCGACCTGCTCGCGCTCGCCAGCGACGCGGTGCACGACGCCCGAGCCGTCGCGCCCACGCGGCCGATCCAACTGGAGGTCGGTGCGACCGACCCACCGCCGGTCGTGATCGGTGACGAAGCGCGGTTGCGTCAGGTCCTGAGCAACCTGCTCGCGAACGCGCTCAAGTACACGCCGGACGACTCCCCGGTGACGGTCACCGTCGGCACCGGGAGCAGCGAACAAGTCCGTGGCCCAGCAGTGCTGCTCACCGTCGCCGACCATGGACCCGGGCTGTCGACCGAGGCGGCCGCGCGGGTGTTCGAGCGCTTCTATCGGGTGGATTCGTCGCGCAGTCGCAGCGACGGTGGCACCGGGCTGGGGCTGGCCATCGTGGCCGCCCTCGTGGCCGGGCACGGCGGCTTCGTCGACGTCCACAGCGAGCCGGGCAAGGGGGCCTGCTTCCGGGTCGAACTGCCCGTCGCCGAGACCGCGCCCCCTCTGGCAACGGCGCCCGCCGGAGCTCGGTGGCCAACCCGCGGCCCGTCCCGAGCGACTGACAGCAAACAACCAGGTTCGCCGCAGCACCGACCTAGCCAGGGGGAGGAGAAATGAGCCTATGAGCGCGACGACACCCTGCGCCGAGCTGGCGGCGGCCGAGCCGAGCACGGTCACGGTCGCGCTCGTCGGGCCGATCGTCCCATCGCTGACGGAACTGCACGGCGGGCTGAGCGCAGGGTCCACGTCGGAGTTGACCTGGGACCTCCAGCCGGCTGCCACGCTGGCGCCGCACATCCGGGTGGATATCGTCCTGTGCGGCCTGCGCTCGATGGTCCGGCTTCGATGACCGCACTCATGAACCGGACCCCGCATCCTGCCGCTCGGTCCGCACCGGCGCCGGCCCGCGTGCAGGCGCATCCGAACGCCATCCTGGCCGCGATCGGTGCGGGCGCGGTGGCCGTCGTCTGGCTCTGGTGGCGCGACACCACCACGATCTCCACCTTCGGCGACTGGCTGACCAACGCCGGCCGAGTCACCGGACTCCTCGCGGGATACGGAGTCGTCATCCTGGTTGCGCTGATGGCTCGCATCCCACCGCTGGAGCGCGGCATCGGCGCCGACAAACTGGCCCGCTGGCACGCCAAGGGCGGCCGGTACACCGTCTGCCTGATTGCGGCGCATGCCCTGCTGATCACCTGGGGTTATTCGGTCCTCGCCCATACCAATGTGGTCAGTCAGACCAGCACGTT
>JAVXWV010000007.1:0-7990 GCA_032230775.1 Mycobacterium sp.
GTACTCGCCGCCGAAATGGGCGTCGGTCCATCGCAGCAGTTCCTCGGCGCTCGCGCCGTCGAGTTCTTCGGCGCCGCGTTCGGCGAGCTGCATCAGTTCGTGCTCGGTCATCAGGTCTGTCATTGAATTACCTCAGATCCGCTTCGTCTGCCCGTACCGCCCACGTAGCGAAACGCTCACCGTGCTCACGTTGTTTCACGAAGTTGCGCACGACACGTTCGATGTAGTCGCCGAGCTCGGTGGACGTCACCTTGTGCTGGCGCAACTTGCGGCCGAAACCGCTGTCCAGACCCAGGCTGCCGCCGAGATGCACCTGGAAGCCCTCGACCGGGCCGTCGCCATCGTCGACAATCTGGCCCTTGAAGCCGATGTCGGCGACCTGGATGCGCGCGCACGAGTTCGGGCAGCCGTTGATGTTGATCGTGATCGGCACGTCGAGCTGAGCGTTGATGTCCTCCAGCCGCTTCTCCAGCTCGGGCACAAGCACCTGGGAGCGCTTGCGGGTCTCGGCGAACGACAGCTTGCAGAATTCGATGCCCGTGCAGGCCATCAGGTTGCGCCGCCAATGCGACGGCTGCGACGGCAGTCCCAGCGCGTCGAGGCCGTCGCGCAGTTCGTCGAGCTTTTCGTCGGGGACGTCGAGGATGACCAGCTTCTGGTAGGGCGTGAACCGAATGCGGTCCGAACCGGCCGCCTCGGCGAGGTCGGCGACCTTGGTCAAAATGGTGCCGGACACCCGGCCTGCGATCGGTGCGACGCCGACGGCGTTGAGGCCGTTCTTGAGTTTCTGCACACCGACGTGGTCGATCGGGCGAGCCACCGGTTCTGGCGCAGGGCCGTCGATGAGCTTGCGCTTCAGGTATTCACCTTCGAGAACTTCCCTGAATTTTTCAATGCCCCAGTCCTTGATCAGGAACTTCAGCCGGGCCTTTGCCCGCAGTCGCCGATACCCGTAATCGCGGAAGACGCTGACGACGCCCTCCCAGACGTCGGGTACCTCATCGAGCGGCACCCATGCGCCGACCCGCTGACCGAGCATCGGGTTGGTGGACAAGCCGCCGCCGACCCAGAGGTCGAATCCGGGTCCGTGTTCGGGGTGGTTCACCCCGACGAACGCCACGTCGTTGACCTCATGAACGACGTCCTGCAGACCCGAGATCGCGGTCTTGAACTTGCGAGGGAGGTTCGAATACTCGGGCTTGCCGATGTAGCGACGCACGATTTCCTCGATGGCGGGTGTTCCGTCGATCACTTCGTCCACGGAGTCGCCGGCCAGCGGTGAGCCGAGCACCACACGCGGGCAGTCGCCGCACGCCTCGGTGGTCTGCAGGCCGACGGCGTCGAGGCGCTTCCAGATCTCCGGCATGTTCTCGACCTCGATCCAGTGGTACTGGACGTTCTCGCGGTCGGAGATGTCGGCGGTGTCCCGGGCGAACTCGGTGGAGATGCCGCCGAGCGTGCGCAGGGCGGTCGCTGTCAGCGCGCCGCCGTCGCAGCGCACCCGCAGCATGAAGTACGAATCCTCCAGCATGTCGGTGTTCTCATCACCGGTCCACGTGCCGTCATAACCAGGCTTGCGCTGGGTGTACAGCCCCCACCAGCGGAACCGTCCGCGCAAATCGCCCTTGTCGATCGACTCGAAGCCGCCCTTGGCGTAGATGTTGTCGATGCGGGCCCGCACATTGAGCGGGTTGTCGTCCTTCTTGGACTGTTCGTTCGGGTTGAGCGGCTCGCGATAGCCGAGCGCCCACTGGCCCTCGCCACGCGGGCGCTTTACGGACGCCGGCGAGCCGGCTGATGTCCTACGTGCAGTGGTCATTGGGTTTTGGCTCCTCTGTGGAGCCGGATCGCGCGTCATCACCGGGGGGCTGTCCGGCGGCGCAGATCCGGCGGCCAGCTGAAAGTGCGGGGTGGGCTGGGACCTAGATCAACGTCAAGGCAGACAACAACAGGTACAAACGCGCTTGAAATCGACATGCCGCCGAGCCACCAGCGAGATGCGGTGGGGGAAGTGGGCGGAAGTCACGCGTCAATTGTGCCACGGACGGCCACACCGGCCCTAACCGGGGGAGATTTGCGCTCACGGTGAGCAAAAGTCCCCTCTGGGAGACTGGCAGTATGACTGTCCGAACGGCGCCCGCTGCGCTGCCCGAACTGGTCGCCGGGCTGGGTGGACCGTTCGGCATCTATATCCATGTGCCGTTCTGCGCCACCCGCTGCGGTTACTGCGACTTCAACACCTACACGCCTGCCGAGCTTGGGGGCGCGAATCCTGACGGGTGGTTGGAGGCGCTGCGCGCCGAGCTCGACCTGGCGGGGTCGCGGCTGGGCTCGCGCGAAGTCGACACGGTGTTCGTCGGGGGCGGGACGCCGTCGCTGCTGGGCGGCACCGGCCTGGGCGCGGTGCTCGACGCCGTCCGCGAGAATTTCACGCTGGCCCACACCGCCGAGGTCACTACCGAGGCGAATCCGGAGTCCACATCGCCGGAGTTCTTCGAGAAACTGCGGGCGGGGGGGTTCACCCGGGTGTCGCTCGGCATGCAGTCCGTCGCTCAGCACGTGCTGGCGGTGCTGGATCGCGTGCACTCGCCGGGCCGGGCACTCGAAGCGGCGCGCGAAGCCCACGGCGAGGGCTTCGACCACGTGAACCTCGACCTCATATATGGCACTCCGGGGGAGACCGACGACGATCTCCGCCGTTCGGTCGACGCGGTGATCGCCGCCCCTGTCGACCACGTATCGGCGTACGCCCTGGTGGTCGAGGACGGCACCGCGCTGGCCCGCAGGGTGCGACGCGGCGAGATCGCGGCCCCCGACGACGACGAGCTGGCACAGCGCTACGAGTTGCTCGACGCGCGTCTTTCGGCGGCGGGCTTCGACTGGTACGAAGTGTCGAACTGGGCTGCAGCGGGCGGCGAGTGCCGCCACAACCTCGGGTACTGGAATGGCGGGCAGTGGTGGGGCGCCGGCCCGGGGGCGCACGGATTCGTTGGCTCGACGCGATGGTGGAATGTCAAGCACCCCAACGCTTATGCGCAATCATTGGCAGACGGGCTGTTGCCTGTGGCCGATTTCGAGCAGCTCGATTCCGCGACTCGGCACGTGGAGGACGTGATGCTGCGGGTGCGACTCCGCGACGGGCTGCCGGTGTCGGTGCTCAGCCCAGAGGAACGGGCCCGCGCCGAAGGCATCATCGCCGACGGACTGCTCATGCCCCGAAGCGACCGGCTGGTACTCACCGCCCGGGGAAGGCTGTTGGCCGACGCGGTCGTTCGGACACTTCTCGACTGACTCCTTCTCTTTCGATTGGCGAGAGTGGGGTTAATACACACCTATTCGCGGTACGCGTGACATAAGCCCACACTCGAGGCGAAGTTTCCGCGAAAATTCACTATTGAACGATTCGCCCACGTTGCATCGTTGTGCTCAACAAAGGCCGAATCTGAAGCAAGGGATGCGCGGTGCATGAGGGATGACTGACGATTCCGAGCAGGCGGCACTGCTGCGGGCGGTGCATGACGAGCACAGCCACACGCTGTTGCGTTACGTATTGAGACTGACCCGAGGAGACATGCCGTTCGCCGAAGACGTGGTGCAGGAGTCGCTGCTGCGACTCTGGCGCAAGCCGGAGGTGCTGCAACAGCCGACGGACAATGTGCGCGCCTGGCTTTTCACCGTCGCGCGCAATCTGGTGATCGACGACCGGCGCAGCGCCAGGTACAACCGTGAACTGCAGAGCGAATATCTCCCCGAACGGCCGTCGCCCGACGCGATCGGCCCGGCGTTCGACAAATGGATACTGTCGGACGCCCTGCTGTCGCTGTCGCTCGAACATCGCACCGCGATTGTCCGCGCTTACTATCTCGGCCAAACCGTCGCCGACATTGCCCAGCAGGAACAGGTCCCCGAGGGCACCGTCAAGTCCAGACTTCATTACGCCCTGCGCGCGTTGCGAATTGCGTTGCAAGAAAGGGGGGTTGTCCGATGACGAACTTCAAACCCGACGACGACCTTGCCGAGTGGGACGCCGCCTACGTTCTCGGGGCACTGAGCCTGGAGGACCGGCGGGCCTACGAAAACTATCTCGCGGCCAACCCGGCACGCGCCGCCGACCTCACCGACCTTGCGGGGATGCCCGGCATCCTCAACGCGCTGAGCCGTGACGAAGCGGTCGCGCTGACCGACCTTGCGGGCGCCGCGCCGCCGTCGCAGGGTCAGCCAGACAACGTTGCGTCGCTGGCCCACGCGGCGGCCAAGCGGCAGCAGCGATCGCGACGCACCTGGCTCGCGACGGCGGTTGCCGCTGCCGCGGCGCTGGCGATCACGGGCGGCGTCGTGGGTGCCACGGTCTTCCCGCGATCACCGGCACCGGCGCAGACGGTCGCGATGCAGGCGATGCAGCCGACCCCTCGCGGCGGCCTCACCGCCGAGCTCGCCGTCACCCAGAAGAAGTGGGGCACCGAGCTGAATTGGGCGTGCCAGTACACGAAGGACTGGTCGAGGAACGTCGCCAGCTACGACATCGTGGTGACCACCCACGACGGCGTTCAGAGTGCGGTGGGCTCATGGAAGCCCGCTGGGGACGAGGCGACGGGTCTTTCGGCGGCGACGAGCATCCCGACGTCGCAGATTCGCACCGTCGACATCCGGGTGACCGGGAGCAACGAGCCGCTCGCGATCACCACGCTGCGGTAGCGCCTCGCGCCACATCTGGTGCCACTACAGCAGGGCGGCGGCCAGTCGGCGCCACTCTTCGCGCGGGAATTTCTGTGGCTCGGCAGTGAGGACCTGCACGCAGATGTGGTCGGCGCCGGCCGCGCGATGCTCGTTGACCCGGCGCTGGACGGTTTCCTCGTCGCCCCACGCGATGATCGCGTCGAACACCCGGTCGCTGACCGATGACACTTCGTCGGCGGTGAAGCCGGAGCGCAACAATCTGTTGGCGTAATTCGGCAACGTGAGATAGGTACGCAGCCAATCGGTTCCGATGGCGCGCGCCTCGTCGCGGTCCTCAGTCAGCACGACGGTCTGCTCGGGCAGCAGCAGCGGACCGTCGCCCAGCACCTCCCTGGCCTGGCGGGTGTGGTCGGGTGTGCCGAGGTACGGATGGGCGCCGTGGGCACGCGTTGCGGACAGCTCCAGCATCTTCTGGCCGAGCGCCCCGACCACCCGGTTCTGGACGGGCACCGGCTGCTCGGCGGCGTCTAATGCGTCGAGGAATGACCGCGTAGCCGCAAGGGGCTTGCGGAAGCGGCCGGGTTCCCCGGCGTCGACGAGCGGTGCGTGGCTGCAACCGATCCCCAGGAGAAACCGCTCATCGTACCTCTTGGTCAAGGATGCGTACCGCGCCGCTACGTCGGATGGCTCGTGCATCCAGAGGTTCAGGATGCCGGTGGCGATGACGGTGTGTTTGGTCGACGACAGCAGGTGGTCGACTGAATCGAGGACTGGACCGCCGACGTCGGGAATCCACAGCGCGGTGAACCCGAGTTCGTCCAACTCGGCAGCCGCTTCGGCAGACTGCGCGGGGTCGCCGTATCGCAAATGGTGGCTCCACACGCCAACGCCCGACAGATCCATCTGGTCATCCCTTCGCTCACCGTCGGCCCACGCTACCGTCGGCTCATGGCATTCGATCCCGGCGCAATCGGCCGCGCGTTCTCCGAGCATCGGTTCGATGAGGCACTGGGTCACCTCGCCGAGAATGTGCGCTGGACGATCGTCGGATACATGGTGCTTGAAGGCGCCGACGCGGTCCGGCACACGTGCCGCGACACCCTGGAAAGCCTCGAGGGCACCACGACGACCTACGACCGATGTGTGATCGCCGCAGGCTCGGACACCGTCGCCGTCGACACGTTCGCCCGCTACACCCGCCCCGACGGGACGACCGCGGTCGCCAGTTGCGACATCTACGAGTTCGCCGACGAAAAGATAACCGCGATCACTTCATACGCCGTAGAGGTCGACCCAGAGGACGCCGGCTCACAGCCAGAAAGAACCTAGATTGAGGACAGCGATCCGCTGCCGTGGGTCTCTTCGCGCAGGTGCATAGCGCGTCCGATCGACTCACTCCTAGCATCGTCGCGCCGGGGCGGTTCGTCGGCAAACGCGTGCAGGGCCGGGCGATCAGGCGGATACTCCATTCGCGGTGAGAATTTTAGGGGGTATCGGTGAGTTCGCGCGTCGGTCAGACGTTCGGCAAGTACAAGATCACGGGCTTGCTGGGTCGCGGCGGGATGGGCGAAGTATATGAGGCCTACGACACGAGCAAGAACCGAACGGTGGCGCTGAAGATCCTTCGCGATGAGTTCTCGCAGGACGAGACCTTTCGTGCGCGGTTTCTACGTGAGTCACACTCCGCTGCGGTCCTCCAGGAACCGCACGTTATTCCGATTCATGACTGGGGTGAAGTCGACGGCAACCTGTTCATCGACATGCGCCTCGTCAGCGGCCAGACGCTGGACGACCTGCTCGACAAGGGTGCGCTCGCTCCGGAACGGGCGGTGGCCATTATCGCTCAGATCGGCGCCGCGCTGGATGCAGCGCACGGACAGGGGCTGATTCACCGCGACGTCAAACCGGCGAACATCATCGTGACACCTGCGGATTTTGCGTACTTGGTGGACTTCGGAATCGCCCAGACGCGAGCCGACACACGGCTCACCATGGCGGGCACCCAAATCGGATCCATGGCCTACATGGCGCCAGAACGCTTCAACAACGAAGCGGCCACCTCCGCAGTCGACGTCTACGCGCTGGCGTGCGTGCTCTACGAGAGTCTCACCGGGGAGCGGCCGTTTTCGAGCGACAGCATTGACCGTGTCATCGCTGCGCACATAGCCCAGCCGCCACCCCGACCCAGTGAGGTCAATCGACGTGTGCCGGCATCCTTGGATGAGGTCATTGCCCGCGGTATGGCAAAAGACCCCGACGACCGCTACGGCTCAGCCGGAGCGGTCGGGCGCGCCGCCCAGCGCGCCCTCGGGTCAACCGGGACGGGTGCGGGTATCGCCACGGCGGTGGGGCCCTCTTCGGCGTCGACGTGGGCGCCCTACGGCGACCCTGCGCAATCCGGGCCCGCGTGGGCCCCCACACAGGCGGCCTACGGTAATGCTGCCCCATCGGTGCCGCCCGCAGCAGAAAGCTGGGGGGCGTACGGCGGCGCGCCCCAATCCGGGCCGCTACCAACAAGTCCCGCGGTCAGTTCCGAGCAGAGGCCGGCCGAACGCAGGGGGCGGTGGATGCTCCCGGCGGTGATCGTGATGGCGGCGGTCATGCTGGGTGCGATCGGGGTCGTCGTCGGGCTTCTGGCAGGCAGGGGCAATTCGGGACAGAGCGCAAGCCCGTCGTCGACGCCGCTTGGCGGGGCTTCGAGCCAGCCCGCCGGCCAACCACAGTCGCCTGCCGTACCAACCGCGACGGTGCCGTCCGGCCCGCCAACGCAGGCGGGCGGGCTGCCGCCGATCGTTCAAGGCCCTGATAGCAGCCTCAGCCATCAGTCCTGCGATCAAGGGTTCTCAGTACCCGGCGCTTCCGGATTCGGCAGCCATGCCGGACGGGGAACTCCCGAGACGTCCTGCTATTTCGCCAGCAGCGTGCTCACCTCGTACTGGAACCAGTACGGCAATGCCGGTCGTGAACCTCGCACCGTAGCGGCCCCGGGCGCGGTCGACTGCAACACGGTGCCCGGCGCCCAGTGCGCCGGTCCGAACTTCCTGATGCATTGCGCGGCGTCCGGCTCGGACAACTGGATCACCTGCACCGGTGGGAACAACGCCCGGGTGTACTTGTACTGAGGGTCTGTCACCCTGACGACGCACAGTGGCCGGCCGGAAGCGCCGCCAAGTGGTCATTCAGCCAGTTCGCGACATCCGTTAGGTCTGTGGTGCCGTCAGTAAAGGACCCCGAGGCGGGCGCAACGGCCATCGCCACCGCTACCGTGCCGGTTGGGGCACTGAGGGTTCCGATCTGCCGGACGAGGTAATTC
>JAVXWV010000673.1:0-12506 GCA_032230775.1 Mycobacterium sp.
AGTCGAGTCGTTCCAAGTCCGGAAGCAGTGCCTGGATGTCATCGGTCGTGGTGTCGACGCCGTCGAGAGTGTCGAAGACCGATCGCATCGACCAGCAGACCGGGATGTCGTAGCAGTGCGGCTCCCAGTAGAGGTAGTTGCGAATCGGGCGGAAGAAGTCGTCGAAATCGGATATGTGATCGCGCAATTCGGCGATGTCGACGGTCATGTCGCGTGTTCTGGCCACCATGGAATGCGTGACGGCGGCCATCTCTCCCATCAACGAGCTCATCTTCGTCATCGTGTCGATGGTCGTCTGCATGGCGTTGGCCTGGGTCAGCATGTTGTCCATGGTCTTCTGCATGTACGAGCGGTTCATCTCCTGAGAGGTGCCCCCCATGCTGATCTGAGCCGGAATCGTGCTGAACTTCAACGGTTTACCTTCAGGGCGCGTGATCGCCTGCACCCTTCCGATGCCTGGCACCTTGGTCACGGCCTTGGCGATCCGCTCGATCACCAGGAAGTCCGCCGAGTTGCGAAGGTCCTTGTCTGTTTCGACAAGCAACATTTCGGGGTTCATCCGCGCGACGGGGAAATGTCGTTCAGCCGCTGCGAATCCTTGGTTCGCCGGGAGGTCGGCGGGAAGGTACTTGCGGTCGTTGTAGCTGGGCTGGTAGCCCGGCAGGGTGAGCAGGCCGACCAAGGCGAGGAGGATTGTCAAGGTCAGGATCAAGCCCGGCCACCGGACGACGGCCGCACCCAGACGCCGCCAAAATCGAATCCGCATGGCGCGCTTGGGCTCTAGCAGTCGGAAGCGACTCGCGACCGTGATGATCGCCGGCCCAAGAGTCAGCGCAACAAGCACCGCGACGACCATTCCGACCGCGAGCGGGACGCCCAACGTCTGAAAGTACGGCAATCGGGTGAACGATAGACAGAAGGTCGCGCCCGCGATCGTCATGCCCGAGCCGAGCACCACGTGGGCGGTGCCGTGGAACATTGTGTAGTACGCCGCCTCGCGGTCTTCGCCGACGGTGCGGGCTTCTTGGTAGCGGCCGATCAAGAAGATCGCGTAGTCGGTCGTGGCAGCTATCGCGAGGGTTACCAAGAGCTGAGTCGCGAACGTCGACAACCCGATCAGGTTGTGGAAGCCGAGGAACGCCACAACGCCACGGGTTGCTGACAGGCTCAACATCAGTATCGCCAGCACGAGCACGACCGTGAATATCGAGCGATAGAAGAACAACAGCATCGAGATGATGACGCCCACCGTCACGAACTCGATGATTTTGATGCTGGAGTTGCCTGCGGTTTCTTGGTCCGCCTGCAGCGCAGACCCGCCGGTCACGTAGACCTTGACACCCGGCGGCGGCGACAATCCCGAAATGAGCTTTTGAATGGCGGTGACCGACTCGTTGCCGAGGGCTTCGCCCATGTTCCCGGCGAGATACACCTGTACGTATGTGGCTTTGCCGTCTTCGCTCTGCGCCCCGGCGCTTGTCAGCGGGTCGCCCCAGAAGTCCTGAATGTGCTGGACGTGCTTTTTGTCGGCCCGCAGCTTGGCGATCATGTCGTCGTAGAACGCGTGCGTCTCCGCTCCGAGCGGCTGCTGGCCCTCCAGGACGATCATCGCCGAGCTGTCGGAATCGAACTCCTGGAAGACCTTGCCGACGCGCATCATCGCCGCCACCGACGGCGCGTCCTTGGGGGACATCGACACGGCCTGCATCTCGCCGACTTTTTCGAGCGTCGGCACCGTCATCGACAGCACCACGATCAGCGCTATCCAGCCGAGAATGATCGGGACCGCCAGCCGGCGGATCCACTTGGCGATGGGGTTTCTGTGCACCTTCTCGGCGGGGATGACGGGGTCGATCGTCGGGGCACTCACCAGGTCGTTATCCGCTCAACGCACCAATTGGGCACTTCGGCGGGACTCCTCCCTGCAGCGTCGTATCTGACCAAGTCATATTAGAGCCAGACACACATCATCGGGCGGCCAGCGGTCAGTGGTCACAGTTCGGAGATGATTTGCTCCCGCTTGCTTGTGTATTCGGCATCGCTGATGACACCGGTGGCACGCAGGGTCTCGAGCTCTTGCAGGCGTTGGGCAACCGGTGGCTGCGATGGCGCCGCCGCCGCGGGTGCCGCCTGCCCGGCGATGATGTCGTGCAAGTGTTTTCCGCCGATGATGATGTTTGGTCCGGCGCCACGGGTCGCGCCGAGTGCGTCGATAAGTCGCTGGCTCGGGGCGTCTTTGGCAACCATCATCTGGTGCGGGAAGCCAGGCGAGCCTGCGGCGGCCGCGTTGCGGGCCGCTGCCTGCATGATGCGGCCGCGCCCTTCGACGGGCAGAAACAGGATGAGAACCTGTCGATCGGCGGGCACCCCTCGGTACGCATTCGCGCGGTCGTTGCTGCGACGCGCCTGAAAGCCCGCGCGATCCCAGGATTTCAGCACCCTCCCGGGTACGAGATCGTCGCCCCGCTGTCTCTCCTCGATCGCATGCACGTGGCTTCGGGTGACGGCGAGGATGAAGCTGCTCGGCAGCCCCGCCGTCTCCATCTGCGTGGACATCTGCCCCATGGTCCCCGGCGTCGCCCGTCCTAGCGCGCCATTGGCACGCATCAGTCCGCGCGTAAGTCCGCGGAACCCAGAGGCCTCCCGTCGCATATCTCTGGTCACCTGCTCGCATCGGGCCGCCGCCTCGACCGGCTCGGAGAGCACCGATGCCGCGGCCATCGCGGCCTGCTGGTTCATCCGCAGCTCACGCTCGGACAACGGGTTCATGTCTGCCTTCCTGACTCTTGTGTTCGACGGTTTCAGTGGATGGGTGCCGAAATACCCTGTGTGGCAATTGATATCAGAGGGTTGAGAGGATCTGCTGGCGCCTTGCTGTGTACTCGGAGTCGGAGATTGCGCCGCTTGCAAGGATGCTGTCGAGTTCCTGCAGGCGCTGGGAAGCCGTGGGTGCCTGCTGCGGTGACCAGGCAGGCGGTGTCTGCACGCCGATGTTCTGGGGCCAAGACGGACCCGGGCCGGTTGACCTGCCGCCGAAGTTGAGGACGCCGAGCCGCAGCAGCATGACGAACACCCCGATGCCCCCGAAAGGAAGCCCGAAGAAGATCCATCCACCGGACACGCCGTACTCGCTCATGAGGACGAGACGCACGAGGAGCGAAAGGGCCAACAAGGCGGCTCCCGCCCCGATCACGATGGTGACGACTTGGTTGTTCTTCACTGGCATGTCCTTTGCTTGGTTCGCCGCAGGCAGCGGCTCTTGTTCCCAAGTCGACAACGCGCCACGTGCTACCGATCCCAATATCGCGGTGGCCCAATTCATGGAAAAATTCCCTATTTGTCCTGGACAGAAGCGAGCCGGCCGCATACTGCCGCAATGCGTTGCGACGACCCGACCGGCCGCCCGATGGCGAGTCTTGTCGCCGTGCTGCTCTCGGCTGGGCTCGTTGCCTGTAACCGCGGGCCGCAGGTAGTGACGTCGATCGAGTTCGACGGGATGCGTCGCAGCATCGAGACCAGAGATGTGGGCTGCACCAAGCAACCCACCAGCGGCCTGGTGATCCTGGTGAGCGGCGGACCAAAGCGGACGGTTCGAATTCAACTCACGCAGCAGGGCCGGCTGGTCGTTCAGAGGGTGGGACTGCGCTACGACGACATGGCCGGTTTCGTCGCCGACGCTCGAGAGGTCACGGCGACCAAGGTCGACGACACCTTCACTTTCAGTGGGCGGATGCCACCGAACCCGGGGGAGTCGCAGTGGCACACCTTCAAGATCGAGACCAACTGCCCCGGGTATCAGGATGCGCCGCCCACGGTGAATCCCCGAGGGGAGCCGTGAACCCGCAGAATGCTCGAATGGCCGACAGCATTCGCGCAGCGGGTCCGGCCCGCGGTCGGAATCGACCCGCCTGCAGCCGATTCGGCGGAGCAGCCTGCCGGGGATTCTGACACCGATGCCGTGGGCGGCTGCCGAACCGGCCCCCGGGATCATGCGCACCTCATAGTCACTGACGCACACGGGCTTTACACGGGTTACCGGTTTGGGTCCTTGGCGCAGGCGGGAATTGGCGATCCGACGCTGCTCGTGTGGCGGGGATCTACGATTTGGCCATGTCGCTTGCGGTTGGGCAGGTGTTCGCGGGGTACACGATCCTGCGGGTGCTGGGTGCTGGGTGCTGGGTGCTGGGGCGATGGGCACAGTGTATTTGGCGAAGCATCCGCGGTTGCCGCGTGAGGATGCGTTGAAGGTGTTGCCTGCGGAGTTGACCGCCAATCCGGAGTTTCGGGCGCGGGTTGTGCGTGACCCACTGCCTCAACCGCTACAGAATCCGATCACACTACTCACCGGGAACGGTCACCAACAACAGTCGGAGCCGTGCGCGGTAAGCGTCGATTTCGACGAAACCTTCACGCGCACTGGCGATTAGACCCCCAGCGCCGGTCCGATGGTGGTGTTCCAGGACTCCTGCATCTCCGACTCGAACAGACCCCACGAGTGGGAGCCCTCGGGCCGAGCCACGTACGTGACCGGCACTCCGGCGGCCTTCGCGGCGTCCGCGAACCGCCTGGTGCTGTCGGCGACGATGCCCTCGATCAGCCCGCCCGTGAAGTTGTTGGTACCGGGGGGCAGCTTGTCGACATCGCCCTGCCCGCCACCGGATGCGCCAACCCACACTGCGACGCCCTTGAGTTTCCCGACGTTCAACGACGGGTCGTGCTGCAGCCACAAGGGGCCGCCAGGCGGACCCCACATGTCGGCGGCATTTGCGCCGCCACCACCGAGGGTCAGCGATACATTCTGTGCATCCGAGTTCGGGGTCAGGAGCCCGCTGTAGGAGCCGACGGCCCTGTACATTCCTGGCGCCTGAATGGCGTAGTCGAGGGCGGTGCCACCGGTGCTGGACAAGCCGCCGACCGCGTTGCGGCGATTGGTGTTGTATTGCTTGTTGATCAGCGGCGGCAGCTCCTGCGTCATGTAGGTCTGGTACTGCCTGCTGGCGTCGTTGACCCAGTTGGTATACCAGCTGAAAGGGCCGCCGAGCGGTGAGACGACGTTGACGTTCTTGTTGCCGAAGAAGCCCTGCAGGTCGGTGAACCCGAACCAGCTCTTGGTGCCGGGCGCGAAGTCGGTGCCGGGGTCGAGGTTGTCGCCACCGTCGATGCCGGGAAGCAGATAGAAGGTCGGCGCACCCGACTTGGGGGCCTTGAAGACGTCGTTGACGATCACCTTGTTCATCGACGGCGAGAAGACCGAGACCTTGTCCCAGCGGTCGTTCACGTGCTCGATGCCGGTGATGTTTGCACCCTGCGGAGGATCGGCGACGGCGACCGGGATTGTTAGCAAAGGTAAAACCGAGATCAAGGCAATGGCGGACGCGCGAAAACGACTCTTCAGTTTGGGCACCGGCTGATTATGTAGTCAGGAAAACCGTAGGGCAACCATAAGAAATCGCGTGTCTCGTCAATAACCTCCGCTACGCGTAGCCCGGGTAGACCATCGCATCCACGACGCCGCCGCCGTTGACCGTTGGCCCCAGCAAAACAGTGGACGTGCCCGCGGCCGGGTCGTAGTCGAGGAGCGCCTCGCCGTCCCCGCACGAGAGCGAGGCCTGGAGCTCGAGGTGGCCGTGGTAGACGCCGAGCACGTCGACACTCTCGTGGTCGTCGACATTGGGCACCGAGACCTTATTCAGCTTCCCGCTCACGTCGTCGCGTTTCGCGAGAAACCTGTAGCCGCACGCGCCTAGGGCCTGTACGTACGTGCCTTGAGGGAGCAGCCAGGCGGTCTTGGCACCCATGACCTCGCCTTCCTGACCGCTGTTGGGTTGGGTGAGAGCCGTCGGTGTCCCGCCGTCGGTGGGGACGAGCCACAGCCGTGAATCTTTGAAATCGGGATCGCGGCAGTCGGCCACGGTGACCGTCGCCTCCTTATCCCACCAGCGGGTCGGCGTGCAGTACCCCTGACCCGGGACCGGCAGCGTCTTGATGCCTTTCCCGTCGTTGCCCATGACGGCGAGGCCGCCGGTTTCGGTACCTATCACCAGCCGCGTGCCATCGGGGGTCGAGAGGAAATCCGGCCCGAACTTGCTTCCGAATTGCGCCACCGGGTAGGTCAGCTGATCGTTTCCGGCAAGGTCGACCCGCTTGAGCGACGGTGGGCTGTCGATGTCGTTGGACTTGGACAGCAGCACCGCTTTGCCCTTGGGGCGGGTGTAGCGAGCGGTGGTGCTGTAGCCGTCCTTGACTGTGAATGTGGTCTGCGTGCCGGTGTGGAGGTCGACCTCGATCACCGTCAGGTCCCTGTCTCCTACTTCGGAGAACAGGGCGCGGCCGCCATCGCCTGACCAGTCGACCAGATGCGGGCTCGGACCGTCGCCAGGCGCGGGGAAGGTGGTGAGCGCGTAGCGGCCGCCCTCCGGGTTGACCAGGTACAGCGTGGTCGTCGACGTTGCTGGCGCCGGCTCGCCCGCGGGCACTTCCCCGCCGCCGCGGGTGGGGGTAGCCGGGCTCCACATCGCGAGCATCCAGCCAGGTCCGACCTCCGACCACGGAACGGCGTCGATCGGCGCCTCGGCACCGTGAGCCACCGCGTGCTGGACCGTCGTCGGCGTCGGCGCCGTGGGACCGCTCGACGTGCCGTGCGCCGCGGTCGTAGTGGTCGACGAGCATGCGGCCAGCGTCATCGCCGCCAGCGCGACGAGGCCTGAAAACTGCTTCACCATTGGTTCCCTCCCAGGTCGCAGCAAGTGTGTCGGAGCTGCCTTGACGAATTCTTGATGCTTTCTTGGTGCCGCGGGGCGCAGCCGAGGCGCCCGGGTCGGCCCTATGAGAGAATTTCGGGCGATCGCACCGAAGTGAAGGTGTGAAGTGGGGGAGAGAGTTTCGGTGTCTGCCAACAGAATTGCTCAATCGCTGACTTGGCTCGGTGGGGGCGAATGGCGTGAGCTGGGTGAGCGTCACGAGCGGTCCACGCATGTGATCGCTGGCGTTGTGGTGCTGCTGGGAGCGGCGCTGACCTGGCTCGTCTCGGCCCTCGCCATCGCCGGTGCGACGCATGCGCCGATGGCACTAACCGTGTCGTTGACGTTTGCCTCCGGCCTACTGGTCGGCGCGATCGCCCGCGCGATAGCCAGCGGCCCGACCCGCGGCTGGTCGGGCGTGGCCGGACGCGCTGCCGTCGCGGTTGTCGTCGGTGTCGTCGTCGGTGAACTGGCCGCGGTCGTGCTCTTCTCGGGCTCGATCGACCGCCTTCTCGACGAGCGCGCCGCCCGCAACGCCGATGCCACACCCGCCGTCGCGCAGGCTTCGGCGGCGCTCGACCGCACGCGCCAGGCGCGTACCGCACTCGACGCCGCGGTGGATCAGGCCAGCCGTGAGCGCGACGAGGCGCTCATCGTCGCCCGTTGTGAGTACAACCCCTCGCCGGCCTGCCCGCAGACCCACATCACCGGTGTGCCCGGCACCGGGCCCGAAACACGAACGGCGAAGGACTTTCTCGCCGACACCCAGCGGCAGCTGGACAACGCCGTCAGCGGCCGCGACCGCATGGCACCCGGCCTCGACTCCGAGATCGCAGCGCGTGAGCAGGCGCTGCAGCACGCGCGCGAGGCCGCGACCACAGACGTCGACCACGGCCTCGGCGCACGGTGGATGGCGATGAACCAGCACACCTTTGCGAGCCCTGGGGCTATGGCGGTGCGACTGGCGACGATCGTGTTTTTCGCGCTGCTGATCCTGATGCCGCTGATCCTCAAGCTGTGGCGTGGTCAGACAAGCGAGGATCGCGGTGCGGCCGCCCGCGCCGAGGTCGAGCGTGCCGAGCTGGAGGCCGACACCGCGATCGCGGTCAAGCGTGCAGAGGTACGCGCGGCCGTCGAAACACTGTGGGCCGAGCAGCAATTGGCCAGTGCCCAGCTCGCGGTCGAAGCGCAGGCCGAGATCGAGCGCGAGCAGCAGCGCCGTCGAGTCGCCGAGGCGCTGGAGGCGCCGGTGCAGGCGCGGTCGGAGCGGGTCATCGAGCCGACGCCAGAGCTGCCTGCGGCAGAAGTATCGGACAACCTGCCTGCGCGCCGCGAGGGCACCTCGCTGATCCCAGCGATCCCCGACGTCACCAAGGCCGCGGCGCGGTGGCTCCGCCCGTTCGTGCCGCCGATCATCGCGAGTGCGATCGACACCACGACCAAGCCGCTGCGCAGCGCGCGCCAGGTGTTCGAAGAGACGGAGGAGATTCACTTCTCGCTCAAGCGCACGCACAAGGTGAGCGTTCAGTCCGAGGAGCATGGGTCCGTGGCCACCGAGCCGGTCGAGCCGGACATGGCCTCGGCGTCGGTTGTGACGTCAGTAGAGCCACAAATGATGACGGAACGGGAACGACACCCAGAACTGCGCGGCGCCGACGGTCTCCGCCAGTTACCGCCGGCGAACTAACGGCCCTCGAACTTGGGGTCGCGGCGCTCGACGAAGGCACTGACGCCCTCGGCGGCGTCTCGGCTTCCTAGCACTATCTGATTCCATTCGAGCAACGCCGCCGCTGCGGCATCACGAGATGCCCGCTCGGCGGCGCGCGCGGACGCGAGCGAGGCCTGCACCGCGAGCGGAGCGTTCGCGGCAATCAGCGTGGCGATTTCGATGGCCCGGTCCAGGTGCTTGCCTTCCGGCACGACCTCGTTGACAAGGCCGGCCTTCAGCGCAGCGTCCGCATCGAAGAGTTCGGCCGTCAGCATGTACCGCATGCCTGCTGGGCCAAGGCGGGCAGGCAACCGGAACGTCGCCCCGCCAAGGGGAAAGATGCCGCGCGCCACCTCCAGTTGCGCAAAGCGCGTGCCCTCCGCCGCCACCGCAAGCTGCGACGCCAGCGCGAGCTCGATGCCGAGCGTGTTGCACCTGCCATGCACCGCAACGACGATCGGCTTCGGACACGGTTCGCCGAAGAAGTTCCATGGATCAAGGCCGTCTTCGGGAAACAGCGCGCTGACATCACCGGTGGCGATCAGCGGCGCCACCGACGCCAGGTCGAGTCCGGCGGTGAACAGCCGGCCGTGACCGAAGATCACGCCGGCGCGCAGGTGCTCGGCATCGGCCAGCCGCTTGCACGCGCGGCATACCTCCTGGATCACCTCGAGGTTCCACAAGTTGTGCGCGTCGGGCCTGTTGACGCCGATGAGCAGCAGTGGCCCGTCTTCTTCGATCGTCACCTCGTCAGCCATGCCTCCACGGTGGCACACAACAAATGGTTCACAACGGCGGGCGCCGCTTGTAGCCTGTTAGGCATGAGTCAAATAGCCTCGACCGCGCTTCCACCGGGGCCCCGGCTTCCGAAGTGGCTCCAGACGATCATCTTCATGCGCTACTGGCCGCGTTTCGTGACCGCGTGCCGGCGTCGCTACGGCAAGGTGTTCACGATCCGCGCCCTGACGGTTCCGCCGATGGTGTACCTGGCGGATCCGGACGAGATCAAGAAGGTGTTCGCGGGCGACCCGAGCGTCTTTCACGCAGGCGAGGCGAACGCGATGCTGGGCGGGCTGCTGGGTGACACTTCGGTCCTGGTCGTCGACGACGACGTGCATCGCGACCGCCGCCGCCTGATGTTGCCGCCGTTTCACCGTGACGCGGTCGCAAGGCAAGCCGAGCTGATGGCCGACATTGCGGCGACGAACATCGCGGGTTGGCCGGTGGGCCAACCGTTCTCGGTGGCGCCGAAGATGTCGGAGATCACCCTCGAGGTGATCCTGCGGACGGTCATCGGTGCCAGCGACCCTGCGCGACTCTCCGCGCTGCGCGACGTCATGCCGAAACTGCTCAGCGTCGGTCAGTGGGCGTCGCTTGCGATCGCGCGCCCGGAACTGCAGCGCCGCCGCCCGTGGCGCGGGCTGTGGGATCGCATCCAAGAAGCCGACCGGCTGCTGTATGCCGAAATCGCAGAACGTCGGGCCGACCCTCACGTGGCGGAGCGCACCGACGTGTTGGCCATGCTGGTTCGCGCCACCGACGAAAACGGCCGCACGCTGAGTGACCGCGAACTGCGCGACCAGCTGATGACGCTGCTCGTCGCGGGCCACGACACGACCGCGACCGGGCTGTCGTGGGCGCTCGAACGGCTGACCCGCCACCCTGCGGTTCTTGCCAAGGCGCAACACGCGGCCGATGCGGAGGATGCGGCAGGCGACGAGTATCTCGACGCGGTGGCCAAGGAGACGCTGCGCATCCGACCGGTCGTGTACGACGTTGGCCGGGTTCTGAAGGAGCCGGTGGAGCTGGCCGGCTATCGGTTGCCTGCCGGGGTGATGGTTGTGCCCGGAATAGGCTTGGTGCACAACGATTCCGACGTGTACCCCGATGCTCAGCGGTTCGACCCCGACCGGATGGTGGGTGCGACGTTGAGCCCGACGACGTGGTTCCCGTTCGGCGGCGGCAATCGCCGTTGCCTCGGTGCGACTTTCGCGATGGTCGAGATGCGGGTGGTTCTCCGCGAGATTCTGCGACGGGTCGAGTTGGCGACGACGACCGCCGCCGACGAACGGCAGAAGGTCAAGCACGTGATCATGGTGCCGCACAGCGGCGGTCGCATTCGTGTCCGAGCCGCCCGGCAGGCACCCGTCAGCGTTACTCAGCCAGCAGGTTGACGACGCTGCCGAAGACAGCAGGAAACTGCGCCGCCGCGGGCACAATCCGTGACCGGAGCGGCCGTATCGCACTTGCTTGCAGCACGGCCGCCGTCAGCAGCCGATACCGTCGCGACATCCGGCGCCAGCGACGGTCGTAATCCTGCGGCCGGTCCGCTGTCACGCGTTGTACCAACAGCTCCGCCGCGCCGAACGCGATGCCAAGGCCCTCGCCGGTCAACGCGTCGACATACCCGGCGGCGTCACCGACCAGCATCACCCTGCCCGCCGTCCGGCTGCGCACCTTCTGCCGCAAGGGTCCCGCGGCACGGTCGGCACCGTGAGGCCTACCGTGCACCGTCTCCTGAAGTGCCGGAAACGCGCGCAGGTGCTCGTCGAAACCACCCTTGCGGGAGGTGAGGATCGCGACGCCGACGCAGTCGTCGGCGACCGGGGTGACGTAAGCTTCCCCGGCCTCCGCGTCGTTGGACCAGTACACCTCGACGCAGTCGCTCCACGGCGCCATCGAGACATGTCGGCGGATCCCCCACCTACGCGGGCCGGTTGACGGGCGGGCCACGCCGAGCGCGGCGCGGATCGGCGAATGCAACCCGTCTGCGGCGGCAAGATAGCGGGCGCGAAAACCGCTGCAGTGCACCGACAGTGCGTCCTGGCTCACCGGTCCGACATCGCCGTGCTCGATGCGGACACCGGCCGCCGTCGCCGCCTCCAACAGCCCGGCGTGCAGGGCTGTCCTGCGCACTCCGCGCCCGGCGCCCCCGCGGAATCGCCCCGTGACGCTATGGCCTCGATCGTCGAGGTAGGTGATGCCGTGAAACGGCTTGCCCGGCGGCTGGACACCGAGGCGGTTCAACAACTCGACGGCATGCGGCATCAACCCCTCTCCGCACGCCTTGTCGACGGGTCCGTGCCGCCGCTCGACCACGACGACCTCGAGCCCGGCCCTGGCGCCGAGGATCGCGGTGGCCAGCCCGGCCGGACCTCCGCCGGCCACGAGCAGGTCGATCACCGCAGCCTCGCCAGTGCGGAGTTCTCGACACCGATGCGGGTGCGCAGCACAAGAGCGTTGAGCACCGTGAACACCACAGCCGTGACCCACGCGGTGTGCACAAGCGGCAGCGCGATCCCCTCGACGACGACCGCAACATAGTTCGGGTGGGAGAAGAACCGGTACGGGCCGCCGGTCACCCGCGCCGCATCGGGGATGACGACGACACGGGTGTTCCACTGGTGGCCCAGCGTCGCGATGCACCACCATCGCAGTCCCTGTGCGGCAAGCACAACGACCAGCATCGGCCAGCCAAGCGCGGGCACGAACGGGCGGTACACCGCCTCGACCAGACATCCCGCCAGCAGTCCGGTGTGCAGCGCGACCATCGCCGGATAGTGCCGCGCGCCGAACTCGACGCCGCCGCGGGTGCGGCTCCACGCGAGATTGCGTTGGGAGACAACCAGTTCCGCGACCCGTTCGACCGCAACCGCGGCGATCAGCAGCACATAGGCGATCATGGACAGCTCAGTGCCAGCGCAGCAGCACCAGTTCCGCGCAGAACCCGGGCCCCATCGCCATCAGCAGGCCCGGCGTTCCGCTCGGAGGCGGCTTGGCCCGCGCGTCGCGCAGTATGTGCAGCACCGACGCCGACGAGAGGTTGCCGATCTCGCCCAGCGAGCGCCACGACAACTCGAGCGCGCCGTCGTCAAGGCCGAGGGCGTCGGTGATCGCCTCGAGCACCTTCGGCCCGCCCGGGTGGGACACCCACGAGCCGATGTCCCCGATCGTCAGATCGTGCTCGGCGAGAAAGCCGCTGACGTCGTCGGCGAAGTACCGCTCGATGAGGTCGGGCAGGTCGGGGGACAGCACCAGCTTGAATCCCTTGGCGCCGA
>JAVXWV010000090.1:0-3681 GCA_032230775.1 Mycobacterium sp.
GTTCTTCGGTGAGCGCCTTCTCCTCGTCGAAGATGCGAATTGCGAACAGGACCGCGTCGATCGGCACGATGACAAGCGCCCAGTAGGAACCGAGTGCAAGCGGGACACCGATGAGCATGACGAGCACACCGAAGTACATCGGATGCCGTACCAGGCCGTACAGTCCGGTGGTCACCACGGTCTGATCCGCCTCAACTGTGATATTGGCTGCGGCATAGCTGTTTTGGGCGACGACGAGCATGCTGACGCCAAGCCCGACCGCCGCGATCGCGTTCCCGATGAACACCAGTGCCGTCGGCACCTCGGACCAGCCGAACCGATGGTCGAGCGCCGAGACGACAAGTACGGCAAAGAATGCCAGCACCACGCCTGCGCTGACGATTTTCTGCACAGGTCTCGATTCATGCTGGGGCCCTGCATTCATCCGCCGACGCAGCACTTCGGGGTTGCGCGCCCCGGCGTAGGCGGTGAATATCACCGACAAGCCGACGAACATGCCGAAGAAGACCCATGCCTGCCAGTAGTGGATCGTCCCCGCAGGCCAGAACAACGTCAGCGCGATCAGCGCCAGGCCAAGCACGGAGGTCGTTACTGCTTGAATAGCGGTTTTCATGATTCCTCCCTCTAGAGTGCGTCGCGGCTGCGATAGAACCAGCCGGCGCACAGTGTCAGCACTGCCGCGACCGCGACCATCACCGTGAGTGCGGCTGCAGGAAAGTTCGTCGGCACCGTGGTGCGGCCCACCGGCGACAGCTCGATCAGCCAGTGCGGTAACCGAAGCAGAGCTCCGAGATACAGCGATGTGACGACGAATACGACTGCGAGCCAACCGATCCACGCGTGCTTTAGGGCGACGGCGAGAGCAGCGACCCCCGCGAGCACTGCCATCGCAGGCACGTATGCCAGTCCGGCAAGCGTCAGCCGAACGATGGTCTGCGGCTCGCCGAGCGTGACGCCCGCGCCGAGCCCGTTGCCAAGGCCTGCGAAGAACATCAGCACGGCCGAACCCACCAACGCCGACGCCACCGCGGTGAGCAGCCATCGCCAGCGCGACACCGCACGGGCGAGCACCGCCTCGCCAAGCCCTGACTGCTCGTCGGAGTACACCCGCAGGACGGCCCCGACGACGTAAGCGGTGGCGGCTGCGGCGAGGAACTGGCTCATGGTGGTGTAGACACCGTCGTTACCCTGCGCCGTCAGCAATCGGGCAAGCAGCGGGTTGTCCTTCGCCGCATCCAGCAGCGACTTGGTCATCGAGCCAAATGCCAAGCCGCCCAGGAACAATCCGACGGCCCATCCGATGGTCTGGCCCCGCTGCAGCGTGAGGTGTAGGCCGAACACGCCCGTGATGGGTCGCGCATTCGCTCGCTCGCCTGCAGATGGGATGTTCCCGTCGTCGTACTGCCGCCGACTTTCCAGCCAGGCGGCCAGCGCCATCAGCCCGATCGCGAGCGCCACCAAGAGAGCGAACGGCCACCAGCGCACGTCGACGAACGGCCGCATCTGCTGGGCCCATGCGATGGGGGAGAACCAGCTCAGAGCGCTGCCGGAGTTGTTGATGACGTCCCCGATGCCGCGGACCAGCGCAGCCAGCGCGAGGGCAGCCATCGCCGCTCCGGACGCGGTCCGCGCCTGACGCCACAGCTGCGCTGTGACTGCGGCCAACGCGCCGAACACCATGGCCACCCCGGTGATGCCGAGACACATCGCCGCGGCATCGACGATTGAGAAGCCGATCGAGGACATCGCCAGTGTCATCGTCACCGCCAGAACGGCGTTGACGCCGCCGACGAGGATCAGCGCGGCATATGTGCGGGCATACCTGCCGACGACCGATGACAGAACCAGTTCCGCCGCACCCGTCTCCTCCTCGGCACGGGTGTGCCGAATCACCGTGAGGATCGACAAGATCGACGAGGCGATGATCAGCGTGAGCATCAGCTCGTTGGCCATCATCGCGCCAAGGTCGGTCTCGTTCCCCCCGAACATGGGACCGCCCAACATCATTCCGGCGGGCGTCTTGAGCAGGTTCACTCTGGCCAGCCGTTGCGCTTCTTCGGGGTAGGCCAGTTTGACCGTGTTCGGGGCGTAGACCATCATCGCCGTCAGGATTGCGATCCACACGGACAACCGGACCCTGTCGCGGCGCAGCGCGAGCCGCACCAGGCTGGGCACGCCGGTGAACGGCGATCCCGACTGGGTTGCCTCGTGCCGCCCCGCACGCGGCGCCACAGTAGCGGTAGTCATCGGTTCGCTCCCTGGTATTCGCGCAGGAACAGATCCTCCAGCGAAGCCGGTGTCACGGTCAGCTCCTCGATCCCGATTTCGGTGAGATGCTCCATGATGAAGTCCAGGTCGTTGCGGTCCGCCGAGAACCGCGCGTACCCGTCTTGACTGCTGAAGTCGTGGACGTACGGAACCTGTTGCAGTGCAAGGGCGTCACCGCGGGTGCGCACCGAGATGGTGGTGCGCATCAGGTGACGCAGCTCCTCGAGCGTGCCTGACTTCACCGCACGTCCGCCGCGGATGATGGTGACGCTGTCGCAGAGTTTCTCCACCTCGGCGAGGATGTGACTGGAGAGCAACACGGCGGCACCAACATCGGCGACCTCTTCGACACAGGTCTGAAACGCCTTCTCCATCAACGGATCCAAGCCGGAAGTCGGCTCGTCGAGGATGTAGAGCTCTGCGTTGGTGGAGAACGCCGCGACGAGCGCCACCTTCTGCCGGTTGCCCTTCGAATAGGTGCGCGCCTTCTTGTGTGGGTCGAGCTCGAACCGCTCGATCAGCTGGTCGCGGCGTCGGGCGTCGACTCCGTTGCCACGAAGCCGGGCTAGAAAGTCGATGGCCTGAAGGCCGGTCAGGTTAGGCCACAGCGTGACATCGCCCGGTACGTACGCGATTCGCCGGTGCAACGCGACCGCGTCGCGCCAGGGATCGCCGCCGAGAAGCCGGACGGTGCCCCGGTCGGCGCGGAGCAGACCGAGCAGCACCCGGATGGTGGTGGACTTGCCCGCGCCGTTCGGCCCGAGAAATCCGGTGATATCACCGGGGGCGACGCTCAGATCGAGGCCGTCGAGTGCCTTGGTACGGCCGAAAGACTTGGACAGACCGCGGATTTCGACAGCGAGCTGTGACCGCTCGCCTGCGTTAACCCGCTGCAGGTGCCCGGTTGCTTGAGCCGTCATCGCCTTCTCCTTCTTGAGTTGTGGTGAACGGGATGCCTTTTTCGCGCGTCTCAAGGAATGCGTCGTACATCGTCGAGTCGGTCATCAGCCCCTCGGAGTAGATCTCGAGGGCTGGCAGCACCATCTCCTCGCCGTAGTCGCGCAGGACGGCGCGCAGATCGGTTGGGCTGTCGTGCATTTGCAGATACATCAGGAAGCCGCCACCACCGGTGATTCCGAGAAATTTGGCCCTGGCGCGTGGATCACGGCTCGGTTTGAGCAGGCCGTTCTGCACGCCCTCTTCCAGGTATTGCTCGGCATCGTCGATCATCTTGCGCCACAGCATCTTTGCCAGCTCGCTGCCCGACTGCATGCTGCGCACCAGGTAGGCCATCACCGGGGCGTACGACTCGAGTTCGGCCATCTGGGCGAACCAGTCCGCCGGGTCTTTGGTCTGCATTGACGCGGCCTTGCCGGTGCGGATCTCCTCGGCGATGTGGTCGTCGCAGGCCTT
>JAVXWV010000108.1:0-10510 GCA_032230775.1 Mycobacterium sp.
ACGCCTATCCGGTCGGCGAGGAGCCGAGCCACACCGTCGCGCAGGCGGTCGACGCGGGCGACGACGAGGACGTGACTGTGTCCGGGCGGGTAATGCGCATCCGCGGATACGGCGGCGTGCTGTTCGCCCAGCTGCGCGACTGGTCCGGTGAAGTCCAACTGCTGCTTGACAATTCGGCGCTTGACGCGGGAACGACAGCCGACTTCACCCACGCCATCGATCTTGGCGATCTGATCCAGGTGTCCGGCACGATGGGTTACAGCAAGAAGGGCACGCGGTCGCTGATGGTGCGCAGCTGGCGGATGATCGGCAAGTGCCTGCGCCCAATGCCCGACAAGTGGAAGGGATTGACCGACCAGGAGGCGCGGGTGCGCGCCCGCTACGTCGACCTGGCGATCAACACCGAGGCTCGTGACTTGATCCGGGCCCGCAGTGGCGTGTTGCACTCGATCCGCGAAACCCTGGTCGGCAAGGGGTTTTTGGAGGTCGAGACGCCGATCCTGCAGCAGATCCACGGCGGCGCCAACGCCAGGCCGTTCCTGACCCACATCAATGCCTACGACCTCGACCTGTACCTACGCATCGCGCCGGAGCTCTACCTCAAACGGCTGTGCGTCGGCGGTGTCGAGCGAGTGTTCGAACTGGGCAGGGCATTTCGCAACGAGGGCGTCGACTTCAGCCACAACCCTGAGTTCACACTGCTGGAGGCATACCAGGCGCACGCCGACTACAACGTGTGGATCGATGGCTGCCGTGAGCTGATTCAGAACGCCGCGCAGGCCGCCAACGGCGCGCACGTGTTTATGCGTCCCCGCGACGACGGCACCCTTGAGCCCGTCGACATCTCCGGTGAGTGGACCGTGAAGACCGTGCATGGCGCGGTGTCGGAGGCGCTCGGCGAGCAGATCGGCCCCGATACCGAGCTCGCCAAGCTGCGCAAGCTGTGCGACGCGGCTGGAATCCCCTATCTGACCCACTGGGATGCCGGCGCCGTGGTGCTCGAGCTCTACGAACGGCTTGTCGAGGACCACACCGAGCGGCCCACCTTCTACAAGGACTTTCCGACGTCGGTTTCGCCCCTCACCCGGCCGCACCGCAGCATTGCAGGGGTGGCCGAGCGCTGGGACCTGGTGGCGTGGGGCGTCGAGTTGGGCACTGCCTACAGCGAGCTGACGGATCCTGTTGAGCAGCGCAGGCGGCTGCAGGAGCAGTCGCTGCTGGCCTCGGGCGGCGATCCTGAAGCAATGGAACTCGATGAGGACTTTCTCCAGGCGATGGAGTACGCAATGCCGCCGACGGGCGGGCTCGGCATGGGCGTCGACCGCGTGGTCATGCTGATCACCGGACGCAGCATCCGCGAAACCCTGCCGTTCCCACTAGCCAAACCGCGTTAGCAGGCCGTTCACAGCTGATCCTAAGGAATCGCGTCCACGATTGTTTCCGTGACGTTACTCGAGCCGTTGCGCCACCACCTTTCGCTGATGCACGGTTGGATTCCGATAACGGCGCAAGTCGTCGCAGGCCTCCTGCTGCTCGCGGCGATGGGCTGGCGCAACCGGCGCTGGTGCCTGGTGTGGCTGCCGTGGGCCACGCTGGTCGGTGTCGCGCTGGCGGTGGCTGCGTACTGGTACATCGCCTCTCAGGGGATGAGTGACGAAACCAACCCCGCCCCGTATTCGCTGTGGATCTGGATCGGGCTATCCGGCGTCGCCGCCGGAGTGCTGATGACGGGATGGCGTGGCGCGCGCTTGCGGCGGCGCGTCGCGTCGGCCCTCGCGCTGCCGGTGTGCCTGTTGTGTTCGGCGCTGGCCCTGAACCTGTGGGTCGGCTACTTCCCCACCGTTCAGGTCGCGTGGAATCAGCTGACCGCGGGACCGCTGCCCGACCAAACGGACGCCGTCACGGTGACCGCGATGCAGAAACAGCATGCGATTCCGGCGAAGGGCACCGTGGTGCCGGTCAACATTCCCAATGTGGCGTCGGGATTCAAGCACCGCGGTGAGCTGGTCTACCTTCCGCCTGCCTGGTACGCCACCGATCCCCCGCCGCCGCTGCCGACGGTGATGATGATCGGGGGCGAGTTCAATACTCCCGCAGACTGGCTGCGGGCAGGCAACGCGGCGAAGACCATCGACGACTTCGCGGCGGCGCACGGCGGCAACGCGCCGGTGTTCGTGTTCGTCGACTCAGGTGGCGCGTTCAACAACGACACCGAATGCGTCAATGGCGCACGTGGCAACGCTGCCGATCACCTCACTAAGGACGTTGTGCCGTTTATGGTTTCGCAGTACGGTGTGTCACCGAACCGCGCCAATTGGGGTGCCGTCGGGTGGTCGATGGGCGGTACGTGCGCCGTCGACCTGGCGGTGATGCATCCCGATATGTTCGGCGCATTCGAAGACATCGCAGGGGACTTGACGCCCAATTCGGGAAACAAGGCGCAGACCATCGCGCGCCTGTTCGGCGGGAACGCCGCGGCCTATGCGGCCTTCGACCCGATGACCGTCATCACCCGCCACGGTCCCTACACAGGTGTGGCGGGCCGGTTCGACATCAACGGCCCGGCACAGTCGTCGCTGCCGCGCCCGGAGGTTGTGAACGCGGCCAACGCCAACGATCAAACCGCGGCGGCGAACTCACTGTGTGCGACGGGCAGCGCCCACGGCATCAAATGCGCGGTGATGGCGCAGCCGGGCAAGCACGACTGGCCGTTCGCTGCCCGTGCTTTCGCCGCGGCGCTGCCGTGGTTGGCGGGCCAGCTCGGCACGCCCGGTGTGGCCGCGCTCCCGCTGCCTGCACCCCCGCCGGCGTTACAACCGCGGCCGCCCGCCCCGTCGCAATCCGCACCGCATCTGCAGGCGGCGGCGAAGTAGGCCGCCGGAGGTACGGTGAGCGGCATGCCGGACGAATCCACTCCCGAACCGGAAGCCGCCGCTGAGGCAACTCCCGCGCCACCGCCGGCCGGGACCCCGCAGGCCGTGCCCGTCGACACCGGCTACACACCCAGCGGTGTGCCGACGTTCGACTCGGTGCGCGAGAAGATCGAAACGCGCTACGGCACCGCGATCGGGTCGGCCGAACTCGACGCCGAGTCACCGGAGGGCCGCACCGTCGAGGAGCAGTACGAAGCGCGCCAGCGCGCCGCCGCCGAACGACTCGACGAGATCCGCAAGTCGATGCACAAAGACGACAAAGACACGGACGAAGCTCAGTAGTCCGATTCGGCCGCCAGCATTTCGGCAAGGAACGCGTCGCGGGCGGGCCCACGCAGTCGCGCCCGCGCAAAGTCCCGGATTCGCTCGCGCGTCTGCGGCGACTCCCGGACGTCGGCGCCGACCGTCACTGCGGCGGCCCGCCAATCATGATCCCACGCAGCCGATTCGGTGACGGGCTGCTGCTGTCCGTCCGCGAGCGGGAACACCGCGACGCCGCCCGCGTCGAGCACACCGGAGCCGCCGAGGTCGCCCGACCGCAGCCGCACGGCGATCCCCGAAGCCAGCCCCGGACCCGACAATTCGACGCGCACAACGGCTTTCGTGACACCGTCGAGCGCCTCGACGCGCCACCCGACGGTACGCTCGGCCGCGTCGAAGATGCCTGCAGGAACCGCGGCCCAGTTGACTGAATCGGCTCCCGTGGCGATCGCGCCGGCAGGGTTCCGTCCCGGATCCGGGCCCGCGGCCAGGGCATAGTCGTCGCGACGCTGCGGCGCGCGGTCTGCCTCGCCGAACGCAACCCCGACATCGTCGGCAAGCTCAGCGCAGGTCCGCACGAGTTCGATCACCCGCGGGTCGCCGCCGCGCAGGTGTGCGCTCAGCGTCGCGGCGTGCGGGCGCAGCAGCCCCACCACGTCGGAGTCGAAGGTGTCGTCGGTGAAGAAATCCTGCGCGCCAACGGTGAGCACGGCGATCTCAGCATCGAGGAGCGCGCTGTCGAGGGCTGCGATGCCGTCGCGTTGACTGGCAGGCCACCAGCGGCGCAGCCAGTGCCCAAGTGCGAGCCGCCGCAGCGGTTCGAGCGCCCCAGGGAGCACGTTGACGCCGGTGAGTTCGATGGCCGCCTCGGGAGTGCGCCCGTCCAGCGCCGCGGCCAGCGCGCTGTGGCCCTGTTCGCCGAGCACACGCCATAACCAGTCCGCGCAGGTCAGGTCGGTGAACGTGATCTGGGCGGTGGTCGAAGGGTCGTCGACGGTCCACGACAGCACCGCGCCACTGACTTCCAGCACGGCTGTCAACTGAGGATGCAGCGGGGGTCGGGCCGTGCTCCACAAACCGGAATCGGCGACCAGTCTCATCCGGCCACCTGCAGTTCGAGCATCGCCTTGATCCGCTGCCGGTGATCGAGGCTCACCGACCTCGCCACCCCCTCGAGCAGCGCACGGACGTCGTCGACAACCTCGCAGGGTTCCTGCCAGACGTCACGCCCGTGCAACCGGGCCCACAATCGGCTCAGGTACGGACGTGCGAACTCGGCAAGATCGTCGATCACCTGCTGCTGCCGAGGATGCATGGTGCCGCCGTCGGCGAGATATCGGCGCGCGTGCAGCACATAGGCTTCCTTGCGCAGCCGTGCCTGGATCTGGCCTGCCAACTCATAGCGCGTCACCGCGGACTCGGTCAGAGGCGCCAGATCGACCGCGATCTCGATCCCGGCGACCAGAGTCGCCTGCTTGTCCTCCGCCAACAGGCCCCACGGCGCACACGACCGATCGACCTCCTCCGAGCACAGCAGCGGGATGTCTGGCAATTCGTCGCGGTCCATGACCCGCCGCAGGGTGGCCCGCACTCGGTCGACGACGCTGCGATTCAGTGGACGATCGCCCTCGCGCACGCCCACGACTGACGGCGGCTGTTGCGGCTCAACGGAACTCAGTCCGATCTCGGTGATCGACCACGGCAATTCGGCCGCCATGCCGCGCGCCTTGGCGCCGAGGTTGTACGGCGTGGCGTCGGCGATCAGGGCTGACCAGACCCGCTGCCGAGCGGCCGCCGCGCTGTGGCCATCCGCGGGCCCGAGCACAGTGGTGAGGCCCGCCAGGAACGGACCGGTGATGTCCGGGCCCGCGCGCACGTCGCTCCAGCTCTTGCCGAGCTGATCGGCCAGCCCCGCCACCACCTGCGGATCGGCCACGTACTGGTTGAGCACCTCGATGCCGGTGCGATCGCGGTCGGCGTGGATATCGAGCAGCACCGCTTCGCCGGAACCGTCATCCTGTTGGGCCGGTGCGCCTTTCGTCACCGCGAGCTCGAAGCACACGGGGAAGTACAGCTCCTGGGCGTTTCCCGCGGTGATGCGCAGCCGGCGTCGCTCACGTTTGAGTATTTCGAACCATGCTGCCGCGGCGCGCAATTGGCCACCTTGTCCGACGATCACGTCATGCATCGCCGCGGCTGTGTCGGCATCGACGAACGGTGCCGAGAACTGCGTGTTCGCCCGCAGTCGTAGCACCAGCGGATCGATGATCCGCTTGACGGTGCGCCGCAGCGGGCCGCCGTCGTCGCCGCTGAGCACCTCGACCCCGGGTCCGATGTCACGCCACGCCCGGTCGATCACCGCACGGCGGGGTTGGCTGACCGCAATCGCCGTCGCCACCTCGTAGCCCGCGCTCATCCCTCCAGCATAAAGTTGGGTTCGGTAGCCAGCGCGTCAGTAGACCCTAACGACATGTTTACGCCGCTGTTGCTCGCATTCTTCTGCTTCCTTGTCGCAGGCACCGCCGCCGCACTGTTCATTCCCAGCCGCGCGATCACCCAGGAGGGACCGGACCGGGACGAGGCGGGCGAACGCCTGGCCACGGCCACGGAGATGCTGGCCGTCCGCGCCGTCTTCGACCAGATGCTCGTCCGTAAGGGCCTTGTGACCGGTGATCAACTCGACCTGATCCGGCACGGCACCAAGTCACGCGGGGTGGTCACCGGCATGCGGACCACCGGCACCTCCCGCGAGGACTATCGGGAGGTCGAACTCGATGTGATGGTGAGAAAGCCGGGAGGCGGCCAGTTCCCTGCCCATCAGATTGCGCTGATTCCGGCGTCGTCGCTGGCCAAGGTCTCCCCGGGCAGCATCATCGACACGTACTACCGCCTTGGCCGCGAATCGGCCGTGGCGGTCTGCGTGTCGCCCAGCTGAGGGCTCAGCGCGCGCCGTCGACGGCGTAAGTGGTCAGCGCGGCCCAATACAGGGGACTCGCGCTGGTGTCGCCGTCCCGCCATCGCCGCATCTGCTCGCGCTGCCAGCGGTTCACCGCGCGCCCGGCGTCCGGATCTTCGTGTGAGCAATCGACTGCGATGATCGCCTCGGCCATCGGATCGTGATCGTCGGCGGCGGGCGCGAACTGCCGATACCCCGCAGTCGTCGGCAATGACCACAGTGTCGCGGTCACCAACTGCGCGCCGCCGAGGATCATCGCTGCCACCAGACCGGTCGCCTCGTCGAACTGGTAGTCGCCACCGGATGCGCAGGCCATCATGGCGATTCGCGGCGGCATGGGCAGCTTGGCCGACATCAGATCCGCGGCGGTCAACGCGTGCTCGTCTGCGAGATGCAATGCGGCCCGGTCCGCGTGGCCGATGTCGCCGTCGGCGGCTGTCGCGTGGCCGACGAACAGCAACCGGCTCGGTTGCCGGTCGAGCTGGCGCGCCAGCCACGGGCGGTCGGCGTCGGTGCGCCGGAACAGCTCGACCGCGCTGGAGACATCAGGCAGGATTTTCCGGCGTCCCATCAGCTCCGTAAAGTGCTGCGCCAAAGGCGTTTCCGGCGCCGGCCTGCCAAGCACTGAGCCTAAGTCCGAGTCAGGCCGTTGGCCTGGCACCCGCGGATCAAGGATCAGCAGCGCCGGGCCGTCGCGGCGATCGTCCCAGTCCGCCGGTGTCCGCTCCGCATGGACGATGTTGGACGGCGCAGCCATCAGCACGTCCGCGAGTTCCATCAGGCGGTAGCCGTCGTCGTCGGGCATTGCGAGCAGTCCCCACGGCACCCGGGCCAGGCGGGCACTTGGGGATACGAAAAGCGCGGCGCGCGGCGATGCCACGCAGTCGGTCAGCAGCTGCCACGCCGCAGGCGCCAGTAGTTGCGCCCCGAGGGTGCGAGCGATGGCCAACTCGGTGGCGGGTGCCGCGAACGGGCCCGCTGCGATGGAGCGCTCGACGGCATCACGCCGCGTCTCCGATTCGCGCGGATCCGGCAGTGCGGTGGCCAGTTGGTCAAGTGCCGCTACAAGATCCGATTCCTGGACCGCCCAGGTGACCGTTCTCGCGGGCTGTCCGACCACCCGAAGGCTGGCGTAGGTGGCGATGCCGACGTCGGCGAAGCGCAGGACGAGGGTTACGGCCACGTCGACCAGGCGGCGTCGTCGGCGGTGATGTCGCACCCGTACCGCTCGGACGCCAATGCGCGATAGCGGCTCATGATCGGCGAGGTGGTCGGGTCCATCTGCAGCGGCGGCAGCGGCCCGAGGCGGGTCAGCGCACCGCCTGCGGACGTCGGCGACCCCGCGGCGACGAGAGCGAACTCATCGATGGTGTCAACGGGAACCGCTGCCGTCGCCGTCTCGGTCCAGTCAGAGGTCTGACTTGCCGGCTCGGTACTGAAACTTCCTCGCGCACTGTGGTATTCGACCAGTTCGCTGACGAGTTCAGTGTTCCCCCAGTCCCAGGCGACGGCGAACGCACCGGCCAGGATGCGGGCTGACACGCTGGTGGCCCAGCGCATGCGCGCGTCGGCGTCGATCATCGCGTGGCGTACCGAGTCGACGGCGAGAGCGGCAGGGACCTTGAGTTCGGCCGCCCGCTCGAGTTTGGCCGCTGCGTTGGCGGGATCGGCCAGGGCATCCGCCCGCCAGATGTTGCCGAGATGGTCGTCGAGGCGGGCGTATTGCAGCCAGCTGTGCCGTGGCCACGCGTCGAGCAGGCCTCGCGCCTCGGTCACCCGCTCGCGTGCCGCATCGAAATCGCCCCTGAAGATGTCGACCCAGCTGCGCTGCAACAGAATACGGTGGATGTGCAGCGGCTTGTCGACCTCCCGCCAATGCCGCTCGGCATGCCCGAAACGTTCATCGGCATCGTCCAGTTTCTCGATCGACAAGGCCAAGAGGCCCAGATAGAGCCAGCTACGGGACACGTCATGTGCGCGATAGCCCTCGGCTATGGCCGGATACGCCTCATGGACGAGGCGTTGACACTCTGCCCGGTCACCGGTGGCCCACCGCGCCGTTGCCCGCTCCAATTGCGTTCTCGCCGTTGCCAATTTCCATCCCCGCCGCTCGGCGCGGGCTCCACCGCGCTGAAGCCACGGCTCCGCTTCCGCCAACCGCCCCGTCTCGACGCAGAACCGGCCGTACCCGGTGGCGCCCTGAACGAGCAGAAAATCGTCGAACTCGTTGCCGTCGGCCGTGCCGTCGATGGCGTCGATCACCTGCTCCCACAGCGGGACCGACCGCACGTACAAGTCGTCGTCGCAGAGCGCGGTCGCGCACAGAATCTGCGCGTAAGTGATGAGAAACCCGCGTTCGCCCGCGAGGTCGGGAAAGGCAGTCGAGGTGTCGTCCGTCAGGACCAGCAGCCCGGCCTCCGCGGCGTCGTGGTCACCGTGGCACGCGGCGGCCAGTCCCGTCCGGAGGAACTGCGCCCTGCGTGAGTACCGGCAGAGCATGTGGTCGACGTCGGCATCGGACATCGTCACCCGTGCGGCCGCCTCCGGATTGGTACCGGCCCGGACCGCCTGGTAGATGGCCATGCAGTCGTTGATGCGCTGCAGACACACCTCGACACCGTCGTACGCCGTGCGGACCAGATAGGCCTCGCCGAGCTGCGCGTAGACCTCCAACAGCAGATCGTCTCGGTCGAACTCCTCGATCTGCTCCCCAAGCGACAGCAGCAACTCCTTCGCGGCGATTTCGTCGGCGGCGAATATCAGCCGACGAGCGCGCTCGAGGTCGCTGACGATCGTCATGTCTAGATGATAGAAAGCGGCGGGCATGCCAGGCATGCCCGCCGTCCCCCTCGTGGGAATGATCAGCTGCAGGTCACCTTGACGGTGAACGGCTTGGTGACCATCCCTGCCATCGGGTTCTTCATGTCGGCGCCCGCGGCTTCACCGGTGATGGTGTAGGTGCTGCCGTCGACCTTGACATCTGCCGAGCCGACCTTCGCGCCCATGGTGTTGGTGACCGAGAGGGCACTGCCGTCAACCGACATGCCCAGCGAGTCGACAGTCGGCGGGTTCGCATCGGTCATCACGACGGCCAGACCCGCCTGGCCGTTGATCGCGCCGCTGGCGACGCTGATCTTGCCGCCCTGCTTGACGCAGGTCACCGACTTCAGGTCCAGACCCGAGAGATCCTTGCCGTCCACCTTCACCTCGGTGGAACCGCCGGTGCTGGCCTGTCCGCCGCCCGGGAGCGTTGCGCTCTTGTTGTCCGAACAACCCACCAGCACAGCTGCGGCGGCGGCCAGTCCCACCACTCCCACGACAACTCGATTCATGAATCTTCCCTTCGTCGTACGTCGCCCCGATGGCGTCCGTCGTGAGCTAAGTCAAGATCGGCCGGGCCGCTACCGATCACAAACTTTGTCGGGACCCGCAGGTACGGTTCGCAGGCAATGCGGTCATTCACGGTTGCCGAACGACGGGCGCGGCTGGCGCGGCGGCACTTTTTGGCGGGTCCAGCGAGCTCGATCGACGGTGTGGTGGCGGATCTCATCGGGCTGCATGCCACAGACCCCGCCACCCCGTATCTGACGCTCTGGGCGCGGCTGCCCGGCTTCGCCGTCGCCGATCTGGACGCCGAACTGTACGAGCGCCGCACGCTGGTCAAGCACCTCGCGATGCGCCGGACGCTGTGGACGGTGCTGGCCGGGGACCTGCCGTTGATCCAGTCTGGCGCCAGCGATCGGGTGGCCGACAACGAACGCCGCCGGCTGGCGGCCGACGCGCAGAAGGCGGGCATCACCGAGAACGGTGATGCGTGGCTGGAAACGGCGTGCGCGGCGGTGTTGGGGCACCTGGCCGAACACGGCGCGGCCAGCGCCAAAGAGCTGCGTGAGGCGCTGCCCGAGCTGGCGGGCAGGTACGACTATGCACCGGGTAAGCGATGGGGTGGTGAAACACCTTTAGCGCCAAGGGTGTTGACCGTGCTTTCGGTGCGCGGCGACATCGTCCGAGGGCCCAACGACGGCAGATGGACGGTATCGCGTCCCCGCTGGACGTCGATGACCGACTGGCTGCAGGCCAGACCCGGCACCGCGACACCGGAGGCGGCACGCACCGAACTTGTGCGCAGGTGGCTGCGCGCATTCGGGCCTGCGACCGTCACGGACGTCAAATGGTGGTTCGGCAACACGCTGACATGGGCTCGGCAGGCACTGCGCGACATCGACGCGGTCGAGGTCGACCTGGACGGCACCCCGGGATACGTGTTGCCCGACGATCTCGACCTCGAGCCGGATACCGACCCGTGGGCCGCGCTGCTGCCGGGCCTGGATGTCACGACGATGGGTTGGTACGACCGCGA
>JAVXWV010000159.1:0-2662 GCA_032230775.1 Mycobacterium sp.
TCGATCATGGTCTTCACCCGGTCGAATTGACGCTGGGTTAATTACACCGCGACGACGCTCAGGGACACCGAAGCGTCGACGTCCGGGTGCAGCCGGACCGCGATCGGGTGGCTGCCGACCGACTTGATGTGCGCCTTGGGCAACTGCACCGTCCGCTTGTCCAGATTCGGTCCGCCGGCCTTCTTGATCGCCGCAACGACGTCCGCGGCCGTCACCGAACCGAACAGCTTGCCGGTGTCCGCAGCCGCCTTCACGGGCAGCTCCACCGCGCCGAGGTTCTCGATCGCGGTCTTGAGCTCGTTGGCGTGCTCGAGACCCTTCACGCCCTTGGACTCGCGGGCACGACGGATCTCCTCGGCCTGGCGCTCGGCGCCGCGCGACGCCACGATCGCCAGCCCACGCGGCAGCAGGAAGTTGCGGCCGTAGCCGTCCTTCACCTCGACGATGTCGCCCGACGAACCCAGGTGGTCGACCTCAGTAGTAAGAATCAGTTTCATGTCTACGTCTTTCTTGGTTTGACGCTGCTGGCTCAGCGCGTCGACGAGCTGAACGGCAGCAGCGCCACCTCGCGGGCGTTCTTGACCGCGATCGCGATGTCGCGCTGGTGCTGCACGCAGTTGCCGGTGACCCGCCGAGCGCGGATCTTGCCGCGCTCACTGATGTAGGTCCGCAGCAGCTGGGTGTCCTTGTAGTCGATGGTCTGCCCCTTCTTGGAGCAGAACACGCACTTGCGGGTCTTGATCGGCTTCTCGGGAGCCGGGCGTCGCTTGGTGGCCTTGGCCATGTGTGTATCTCTTTCTGGAATTGCTAGTTAATTGTGGTCAGAAGGGCGGTTCGTCGTCGCCGCCGGAGAACGAGCCCGATGCCGGCGCGCTGCCCCACGGGTCGTCGGTCTTGGCCTCAGCGGTGTCGCCACCGCCTCGGGAACCACCACCGCCGCCGCCACCGCCGAATCCGCCGCCACCGCCGCCGCTGCGGTTCGCCTTGTTCACCTTGGCGGTCGCGTAGCGCAACGACGGGCCGATCTCATCGACCTCGAGCTCGACGACGGTGCGCTTCTCGCCCTCACGCGTCTCGTAGGACCGCTGCTTGAGCCTGCCCTGGACTATCACCCGCGAGCCCCGGGTGAGGCTTTCCGCCACGTTCTCGGCGGCCTCACGCCAGATGCTGCACCGCATGAACAGCGCGTCTCCGTCTTTCCATTCGTTGCTCTGACGGTCGAAGATCCGTGGAGTCGACGCGACAGTGAAGTTGGCAACGGCCGCACCGGACGGCGTGAACCGCAGTTCCGGGTCGGCGGTCAGATTTCCGACGACGGTGATGATGGTGTCACCAGCCACGAGTTCCTCCTGGGATGGTTGTCGGCTCCTCGCGCAAGCGCTCATCGCTGCGGTCTGCGGAAGTCAGTCGCAGGCGAGCCTACGTAAGCACTACGACGAGCACACGCCGTTGGGACTAGTGCTTGTCGGTCCGCAGGACCTTGGTCCGCAGCACGGACTCGTTCAGGTTGAGCTGACGGTCGAGCTCGGACACGGTCGCTGGCTCGGCCTTCACATCGACGATGGCGTAGATGCCCTCGCCGTGCTTGGCGATCTCGTACGCCAGGCGGCGCTTACCCCAGATGTCGACCTTGTCGACAGAGCCGCCGTCCTTGCGGACGACATTGAGGAATGCCTCGAGCGACGGAGCAACAGTGCGCTCGTCGAGAGTGGGGTCGAGGATGACCATGATTTCGTATGGACGCATAAGGAACCCATCACCTCCTACGGTCTCGTGCGGCCACGGTCGTTCCGTGGCAGGAGGGTCGCCTGCGTCGGCAACCGGCCCAGGCTACAGGAACACCCGCTGATCTGCGAAATCGCGCTGCTCGGCGACTTACACTTCGGCCGTGTTCTCCGAGACGCGATATGCGCGCAACGGGGACTTGCGTGTCGCCTATCGCACGTCGCACGAGGGCGCGCGCGACATCGTGTTCGTGCCGAACTGGTTCACCTGCTGCGAACACCTGCCGGAGCTACCGTCCGTTCGGGGCTTCGCCGAGGCGATGACATCGCTCGGTCGACTGATCTTCGTCGACCAACCGGGCACAGGAGCCTCCGATCCCGTCATGGCTGGCGCGCTGCCGACCTTGGAGCAGTGGGCCGACAGCATCACTGCCGTGCTTGACGAACTCGGGAGTCGCGAAGCGGTCCTCTTGGCGAGCACAGGCGCGCTCGCGACGGCGGCGCTGTTCGCGGCAACACATCCGTCGCGCACAGCCGGGCTGGTCGTGCTGGAGGGCTACGCGGATCCGATGGCTCAACGAACTGGCGAGCTCGGTCCCGAGGAAGTCACCGCTGCCACTGCCGCCGCGTGGGGCACGGGAGAGATGCAGCATGTCGTGAATCCGGACATGCCGTGGAACGAGGAGATCCGGGCAGCGTGGGCTCGGGCGGAACGTCTGTCGACCAGCCCAGGAACTTTTGCTCGCATGATGCCGCTGCTGGCCGAAATGGACGTGCGGGCGCTGCTTCCCGCAGTCCGCGTCCCGACCCTCGTCATCCACCACGCCGACGACCCGTTCATCCCGCCTGTGCTGGGCAAGTACGTCGCTGATCACATATCGGGCGCGAAGTACGTCGAACTGCCGGGGCGAAATATTCTCCACTTCGTCGAACCGGGA
>JAVXWV010000164.1:0-4578 GCA_032230775.1 Mycobacterium sp.
GATGCAGGATGTCGGCGGTGCTGGGGTCCTCGGCGTCGACCGCGTCGTGCACGGTGCGCATGCTGTCGACCGCCCCATAGGCCCGCCCGGCGATCAGGTCGACGACCTCGGTGGTGTTGTGCTCGTACGCCGGGAACTGGGGCAGCGTGGTGCTGCCTGCGACGGTGTCGGACCGACCGTCCGGCACTGCGTCCAGCGCCCGCATCCGCTCGGCGACGGTGTCGCTCGCCTCACGGGCGAAGTCGACGAGTTCGTCGAGCTGAAGGTGAAGGTCGCGGAAGTTTGTTCCTACGACGTTCCAGTGCGCCTGCTTACCCTGCAGGTGAAGTTCGACCAGATCGACCAGTACCTGCTGCAGGTTGGCGCTGAGCTCGGCCGACGCCTGAAATGCTTGTACTTCTGCTTCTGTGCGACGTGTTGTAGATGCCATGGCTAGATCAACGCCCTAATAGTCTGGAATCATTCCAAATTAGTGAGATCCTGCCGCTCCAGGATCCGCGCATAGCCGGCTCCCATGCCCAGCAGAACCAGCCCGACGACGATGAAGACCGCAACGCGGAAGATGCCGTCCAGCGTGCCAAGGTCGAACAGGAACAGCTTGGCCATCGCCGCGCCGACCAGTGCCAGCCCGCCGCCGATCGGCAGCGACCGCTGCGTTTTCGTCAGGCGCGCCGCGTAGATGAACAGCGCGGCAGCCATGGCGATCCAGCAGATCGTCGCCGCCATGTGACCGGCGAAGAAACCGCCGCCCTCGCCGCCGACCAATACGCCTGCAGTGACGGTGAATGCGGTGACGGCGTACACGATCACCACGGCCGAGCCGGCCCACACATTCGCCTCGCCCTTCAACGACCAGGCGATCGCCACCGCGCATGCCACCAGCAGCAGGCTGGAAACCAGCGTGGAAATCCCAGCGGCGGCGTCCATCGGGGTCGCCTCGACCAACGAACTCGGCGGCGCGTAGCTCAGGTAGAGCCCGCCGCCTGCGAACGCGAACCCGAGCGCCGACCATCTCGCGATGGCGTCGTGACGGCCCGCCACCGCAAAGACGACCGCCAACGCCAGCAGGACTGGGCCCGCGACATGGCCGTCCAACGCGACAGTGACGGCGATGAGTGCAGAGATCGCCGAAAGCGCCGACCAGATCTGCCGCACCACGCCCGTCACACCTGAAACGATGGCCAGCAATGCCGCGGCAAGGGCGGCAGCCATCAGCGCGGCCACGACCCGGTCGACGGCCAGCGACACGCACAGCACCGGCACCACGCCCGCCGCCGTCAGCAGACCCATCGCAACCCGATTTTCGGTGCGCGGCAACAGGATTAGCGCTGCGGCTATGGCGAGCACGGCCGCAATGCCGCACGCGCCGGCCAGCCACAGGTCGTACCCGCCGTCGAAGTACACCGCGGCCAGCGCCACGAGGAGCGGAAACGTGGGAGCCGCGATGCGTGCGGCATGCAGCCAAATCCAGTCCTTGCCGAGCTGCACCATCAGGGAGGCCGCGGACAGCGCAAGCATGAAGCCGACGAGCAGAAGCGTGATGCCGCCCGTGACGACTGGCGCCAGCGCGATCAGTGGCACCACCACCAGCAGGCCGAGCTGTTGCGAATTCCAGCGCCGTGCGAGCGTCAGACCGCCGCCGCCGATCACCGCCGCGATCGCAAGGCCGATCGGCGCGGGCGCCCATTCGTAGATCGTGGTGACGGCGATGACGTCCATATAGGCGGCGGCGATGCCCGTGGCCGCCAGCGCGATCGCACCGACCCGTCCGCCAGGCCGCGCGTACAGCCAGCCGGCCGCGGCCACCAGCGCGCCTGCCAGCACGGCGCCCGCGCCAACGCGGATCTCCGGACGCAGGATGCCAGCCTGGGCGGCAAGCACCAGCAGCAGTACGACACCGATCAGGGTGACCGCGACGCCTGCGACTGCGAGCATCTTGCCGATCCAGCCCTCGGAACGTTCCCGCGGCGGCGTGGGTGTCACGGCCGGTCGCGATGGCACGGGAGGCGCAGCGTACTGCGGCGGATATTGCTGCCAGTACGGCACCGCAGGCGGGGCGTACTGGTGCGGATACCCCGCGGGGCGTTCAGACAGCAGGCCGTCAAGCGCGGTGAGGTCTGTCGAGACCCTCGACATGTACTGCGAAATCGCGGCGAAGTCCGCGGAAAGCCGTGCAATCACGGCACGATGCGGTTCGGTCATGCCGTCATGGTCGCAGCAACCCTGCGGTCTCCGGATGAGTAGGACTACTCGTCGTCTAGCCCGTGTTCGATCGCGTATCGCGCCAGCTCGACACGGTTGGCGACCTGAAGCTTGCGCAACGTCGCCTGCACGTGGTTCTCCACGGTGCGGTGGCTCAACGACAGCCTGCTGGCGATCTGCTTGGCGGTCAATCCCTTCGCGACGTGACGCAGCACCTCGGTTTCACGTTCGGTCAGACTCGGCACCGGAGTCCCGGCCGGGCCGGCGCTACCGGATTGCGCGATGCGCCGGTACTCCCCTAGCACCAGTCCGGCCAACCCCGGCGTGAACACCGCGCGTCCCTCGGCCGTCGCGCGGACGGCGTCACCGAGTTCCTGCTTCGACGCACTCTTGACGAGATAGCCTGTGGCGCCTGCCTTTACCGCCTCGAGAACGTCGTCGCGCTCATCGGACGCCGACAAGACCAGAATGCGCGACGACGGCGACACCGCGAGCACCTCGGCGGTGGCCTGGGCGCCGTCGCCGTCGGACAGCCGCATGTCCATCAGCACGACGTCGGGTTGCACCACCGCGGCTCTGCGGCGCGCCGCCGCCATCCCGTCGGCCGTGGCGACAACGGAGAAGCCGCCCTCGGCGAGGTCGCGGGCCACCGCGTCGCGCCAGATCGGATGGTCGTCGACGACCATCACCGTCGGAGTACCGTCAGCTCCCATTCCGTCCCGCATCCCGGCCCGGTGTTCAGCTTTGCGCTGCCACCCAGCCAATTCATCCGCCCCACAATTGATTTAGCCACCCCGACGCGGCCTTCGGCGACCGCTTCCTCGAGTCTGCCCTCGGCGATGCCGATGCCGTCGTCGCGGATGCTCACGGTTACCGAGTCGCCGAGGTCCTCCAGCAGCACATAGGCGCGGGCGCCAGATCCCGCGTGCGACGCGACGTTGTCCAGTGCGTTGGCCGCCGCCGCATGCAATTCATCAGCGACGCCTGGGTCAAGCAGCACGGGTTCCGCGGGCAAGCTGACCGAAACCCGATCCGAGGCTCGCCGGAGCAGCAATGCCCCGACGTCGACCATCGCTCCTGCAGGCGGCTCGGTGTCCGCTGAGCTGACCAGCCGCCGCAACGCTCGCTCCTGCTCGCCTGCCAGCTCGGCCAATTCCGCTGTCTCTCCCCCGATTTCACGCCCACGCCGGGATACCAGCGCAAGAACCTGGATCGCGCCGTCGTGTACCTGACGCGACAACCGGTCGCGTTCCTCCAGCGATGCCGCGAGCCGGGTCGCCCGTTCCAGTTCCGCGTGGGCGCGCCGAGCGGTTTGTGCGGCCATGCCGATCGCCAGCCCGACAGCAAGCTCGATGACGATCGTGGCATTGCGGCCGAGGTCGTAGTTGAAGAAGCCCTTCACGACCGTGCTGGCGATCATCACCACAACACCGGTCAGCATTCCTGGGATCGGGCCCAGCAGAATGGCCGCCGAGATTGTCGCGTTGGTGGCCCACAGTGTGGTCGGCCATGACTGATTGTCCAACGCCCATTGGTCGGACGCGACGAACTCGGTGGACAGCACAAGCGCCACCACCACAACGATTTCGGCAAGCACCCACGCGGTCCTGCGGCCGAACCCCTGCAGATAGGCGATCGCGCACGCGGCACTCCACACGATCAACACACCGAACAGCAGCCATCCAATCGCAGGGTGTTCGAAATCCGCGTTGACCGAAATTTGGAAGTACAGCCCGTAGATGCAACTCAGCAGCCGGAAAACCTGCGCGGCCCGCCACAGCGGTGCGACGGGGTCCGGCTCACGCACTACAACACCTTCGACAGAAAGGCCTTCGTCCGTTCTTCTTTCGGGTTGGCCAGCACCTCACGGGGCGGCCCACTTTCCACGACGACGCCGCCGTCCATGAACACCAGCTGGTTGGCGACCTCCCTGGCGAAACCCATCTCGTGGGTGACCACCACCATTGTCATGCCTTCGGAAGCAAGCTTTTTCATCACCTCCAGCACCTCGCCGACCAGTTCGGGGTCCAGCGCGGAAGTGGGCTCGTCGAACAGCATCAGCTTGGGGTTCATCGCCAGTGCCCTCGCGATCGCGACCCGCTGCTGCTGGCCGCCGGACAGCTGCGCGGGGTAGGCGGTGGCCTTTTCGGAAAGGCCCACCTGATCCAGCAGATCCTTGCCACGCGCAATCGCCTCGTTCTTCTTGACGCGCTTGACGTGGATCGGTGCCTCGATGATGTTCTCCAGCGCCGTGCGGTGCGGAAACAGGTTGAAATGCTGGAACACCATGCCGATGTCCCGGCGCTGCTTTGCGGCGTCACGCGGCGACATCTCGAGCAGCTTGCTGCCCCGGTCGCGGTAGCCGATCAAATCGCC
>JAVXWV010000178.1:0-8092 GCA_032230775.1 Mycobacterium sp.
GGCATCGGTGGCGGTGCCGACCGTGGACCGCGAGTTGGCACCCATCCGCTGCTGGTCGACGATGATCGCGGTCGTCAGCCCGTCGAGCACGTCGACCTCCGGCCGCGCCAGGTTCGGCATGAACCCCTGCACGAAGGCGCTGTAGGTCTCGTTAATCAGCCGCTGCGACTCCGCGGCGATCGTGTCGAAGACCAGCGAGCTCTTGCCCGAGCCGGAGACGCCGGTGAACCCCGTCAGCCTGCGCTTCGGGAGTTCGACGCTGACGTCCTTGAGGTTGTTCTCGCGCGCGCCGTGCACGCGGATCAGATCGTGGCTGTCGGCGGCGTGCAGCGCAGGCGGCTTGGCTAGCCCCATGTTCAGCGCAGCTCCTGGATTCGGACCGTGTTGCCTGCGGGATGGCGAAGTGCGCAGTCGCGTACCCCGTACGGCTGCTCCGTCGGCTCCTGGACAACCTCGACGTCGCCGGCCTGCAGGCGCTCGAACGTGCCGTCGAGATCTTTGGTGGCCAGCAGGAGGGTGCCGAACGTGCCCTTGGCCATCATCTCGGCGATGAGGCGGCGCTCGTCGTCGGTGAGACCGGGGGTGGCCGACGGCGGGTACAGCACGACGTTCGTGTCGGGCTGGTTGGGAGGGCCGACCGTGATCCAGCGCATCTTGCCGCCTCCGACGTCGAGGCGGACCTCGAAGCCGAGGGTGTCGCGGTAAAACGCGAGGGATTCTTCCGGGTCGTCGAGAGGGAGCATGCTGGAGTGAATGGTGATGTCCATGCCGCTCACGCTAGATGCAGGTCGACGGCCGGCGCTTCTCGATTCCTGATCGGTCTGGTCACTTGTTTCTCGACGCACGACGGCATCCCCTCCGTCACGCCGGCTGTCTGTTCCCGGTAGGCGCTTGGCGGCATCCCGACGAGTTCGGTGAAGCGAGTGCTGAACGTGCCAAGCGACGAGCAGCCAACGGCAAAGCACACCTCGGTGACGGACAGATCCCCGCGACGCAGCAGCGCCATCGCGCGCTCGATGCGCCGCGTCATCAGATAGGAGTACGGCGACTCGCCGTAGGCGAGTTTGAACTGACGGGAAAGGTGCCCCGCGGACATGTTCACACCGCGTGCTAGCGCCTCGACGTCCAGCGGCTGCGCATACTCCCGGTCCATCCTGTCGCGGACGCGACGCAAAAGCTTGAAGTCGCGCAGACGCTGCTTCTCCGCGGCTGTGCTGCTCACGTTCCAGATTGTAGTGGCACCGTACGTGAACAACGCTCCCCCGTCTCACCGCCGTCGGAGAAGCCGGACGTCGGGGTGACGCGTACGCCTGTGACGCGGGCGCCGATCAGTTTGGCGTCGCAGCCACGGCTACCAACCGAAAACAACTCGGCCAACCCTGGGGACGGCCGCAAGGGCTTTCGTTGTGGAGGTTGGTGCTGGCGAAGGGCCCGCGGTGACTTCTATTCGTAATTGAGACCCTTCAACGGAATGGCATCGCCCGAAAAGTCTATCTGCGCCGCAGGATTGGCCACGGCGGTGACCAATCCCGATCCGAATGCGCCCCGATGGTCGAACAAGGTCGCGGTGCCGACGGAAATACCGTCCGATGCCCAATGCGAGTCCGCCTGTATACCGATCCACTCGTCAGCGGGTAACCGAGAAAACGCCGCCGTCAGGTCGCCGTTGATGTATCCGATTCCGTGCGTGCCGAGATTCGTCACCAGGCTCGTCGACTCTGCGAGGATCACGGCGCGGACAAACGGGGAGTTCTCCTCTTCCGCAAGCACTTTGATGCCATTGTTGTAGAAGCGCTTGCGGGAGTCGTTCTGATGCGCCGCAGGCGATCGAGTCCAACCCGCTTCGTCGCTTCCCACGTGCGGCAAAATCTTGTCGTCCGGTGGTGGCGGCTGCACAAGCGAGATCGGCGCAGTCCACAGGCGGCCCGGCGGCGCCGACGACCGCCGGTACTGCACCAATGTCGCCCGCGCCACGGTGCGGCCGCCCTGCACTACATCGCATTCGGCGCTGCGCACTCGCCGTCCGTCACGCACCACTCGAACGTCGACCGTCGTCGGGGAGTTGCGTGCCGCCCTGAACAAGTCCGCGGTGAACCGAGTCGGCATGAAGTCATCAGACCTGCAATGGGTTTCGAGCACGTGCGCGGCCAATCCCACGACGGCCGGTCCATTGAGATGATCGTCGCCCCAATGGCTCTGCGCGAACGGCGTCGGCATGAACGCGCCGCTCTCGGTCAGCGTGAAGTGCGCGGGTTCCGTCGACATTCAATCATCGTGACACAGCGCTGAATCGTCCAGGTGTTGCGCCCGCCGTTGACGCCAAGAAGGACCGTCACTACCAGTACGTCCCGACGTCCATCCTGCGCGGGCTGACCGAACTGCACCTGGAATTCACGCTCTAGCGTGCACCGACCGTCAGCGCGCCGTCGGTCGAGATGTCGATGCGGGTTGCGAATCGTCGGCTCATCTCCGTCACGGTCGCCCGCAACCACTCGGCGTCCTCATCGGGCGCACGCTCGAGCCGCATTCTCCTCATCCGCATCGGCACCATACGCAAGACAGCGAGGCTGCCGGACTCGCCGTCGACTGACGCGAAGTACAGCAGCCGCAACTCGTGCCGGAAAGCCTCAAACGTGGAGATGCCTTCGTAGTCGTCGATGGTGTCCCCGCACCCGTACATGATCAGCTTTCCGCGGTACACCTCGATCGGCCGCGGATGGTGCGAAGAGTGACCGTGCACGACATCAACGCCCTCGTCAATCATCCTGTGCGCGAACCGGATCTGCGCGGAGTCAACGTCGTAGCCCCAGTTCGAACCCCAGTGAACGGAGACGACCGCAATGTCGCCACGGCGTTTCAGCGCCACGACCCGGTTGGAGATCGTCGCAGCGCTGCTGTCGGACATGTCGGGCATGTACGCGACGCCGGGGCAACTTCCCGTCGCCGCCCACTCATGCGGAATGCCGCTTGATCCCGCACCGCAGGACGCGATCACGACGCGTCCCCCGTCGGGCAGCTCAACGACGGCCGGGCGCTCGGCCTGATTCGCGTCCAATCCCGCGCCGACACCGCGTATTCCGGCACCGTCGAGCGTTCGGATGGTGTCGGCGAGCCCCTGATACCCGAAGTCCAGAACGTGGTTGTTGGCCAGCGCGCAGACATCCGGCCGGATCGCGGTCAGGCATCCGACATTGTCCGGATGCATCCGGTAGTGCACCGCCTTGCCCGGTGCGAAATCGCCGCAGGCGGTAATGCTGGTCTCGAGATTGATCAACCGGATATCGGGCGCGAATTCGTCCACGATGGCCAGCGATTCACCCCATGGCCACGCGTAGTCGATCGGCGCCGGAATGGGTCCGTTCGTCTGCTCAGCAAGCCGTATGTAGGTGCGGGCGTCGGACTCGACGGCTTCGCGCAACGTCGGATCGCCTGCGTGCGGCAGCAGTTGATCTATCGCACGGCCGGTCATCACGTCGCCGGTGAGAAAGATGACCGTCACGGCGGGTCAGCGAGTGCCGGCCTCGGCGAGGTCGGCCACCGAGTTGATATTCGTCTCGTCGACGAATGACGGTCCGGTCAGTGTGGGCTGGCCACCACCGATGACGTTCTTGTTGGTGGAGAACAGCCATAGCGAGTCGACCGCAAGATAGCCCTGCAGGAACGGTTGTTGATCGATGGCCCATTCGATCAGTCCGCTCTTGATCGCGTCGACGACGCCTTTGTTGGTGTCGAATGTCGCCACCTTGGCGTAGCTGTTCGATTCGGCGACCGCCTCCAACGCGGCCAACGCCATTGGCGCACCGAGGGTGAGGATGCGGTCGATGCCGAAGTCTTGTTGCAGCTTCGCGATCACCGCGCGCTTGACGGTCTCCCTGTCAACGCTGTCCACGTAGAGCATCTGCGTCCGACCTTTGAATCCCCTTGCCACTCCGTCACATCGCGCCTCTAGTCCGACGTGGCCCGGCTCGTGAATCACGCACAGTGCGTTCCGCGCGCCTTCGTGGGTGAAGCGTTCCCCCGCGGCCTGACCCGCGATCGTCTCGTCCTGTCCGAAATACTCCATCACCCCCAACGCTTTCCAGTCTGCGATGCCGGAATTCACTGCCACAACGGGGATTCCCGCGGCGACGGCGCTCTGCACGGCCGGCGCCATGACCGCCGGGTCGGCGAGCGTGACGGCGATCCCGGCGACCTTTCCGTTGACTGCCGAGCGCACAAAGTTGGCCTGTGCAGCCGCTTCAGGGTCATGTGAGTACTGCAGATCGAGATCGTCCTTGGCGGCCGCGGCTTCGGCGCCCCGGCGGACCAGGTCCCAGAACGTGTCGCCGGGCGCTTGGTGGGTGATGAGTGCGACCGCGGCGCGCGGCGCGCCTCCGTTGTGAGCACTCGACGTGGTCGAAGTTGCACCGCGCTCGCCGCCCGAACATGCCGCGACCGCAACCATCAGCACCGCGAGAATGTACGCAAAGGACATTCGGGCCATCGATCCGCCCCTCCTACGCGAGCCGCCGCGACGACACCGCGCAGCGGGGGTCGCACCACCATAATCGCAGGTAATCGCCCCGAGATGTCGCGTTTACCCCGAACGTGTGCCCTGTTCTTGAGCCGCCGCCTCCCCGCGTCGACCGTGTCTCGACGGCGCTCGCGAAGCACGAAAGCGGCCAGTGCCAGAACCAGCACCACCCCGCCCGACACACCGACCTCCACGAACGCGCGCGAAAAATTGGGCCCCTTATCCAGCAGCGTGGCCGCTTCGACCGACAGCACCACGATCTCCTTGATGCCGGCCAGGATCCCAACGATGCGGAACGGCTCCGCGACGATCTCGTGCGAGCGCAGACATGAGCGCACCGCATAGAGCAATTCGACGAAGATGAAGACGAGCAGAAGCCCGTCGGTCTGCCCTTGTCTGCCTTGCCATTCGGCCTCCTCAATCGTCGCGATTGAGCTGCCAAATACGCGTCGACAGCAGCGTCGCGAACGCACACCACGCGGGATAGAGCACGAGGGCGGCGCCCGAGGGACCGCGCGCGGCGATGGCACGTCGACTGAGATCCGCACTGCTCGCCGTCAACGCCGCAGCCGCCAGCGCCGACATGCGGAGTTGGCGACGGGTGAAGAACAGCCAGGTCCACCCGGCGTTCAAAGCGAGGTTGGCGGCCAGCAGGGCGCAGTATGTGCGGGCCTGTTCACGATCTTGGTCGCCGAGGTGGTCAAGCGTGGACGCCGATACGACGGCGATATCCGCGTAGAGAATCGGCCACACGATCGGAAACGCCTGACGCGGCGGCTGGAACGACGGCTTCTTCAGCCGGGCAAACCAGGCCGACTCTGCGGGTCGACTCGCCAGACCACCAAGCGTCGCGCTGCCGCAAACCGCGCCGACCGTGGTGACCAGCGTCTTTGCACGCATCCAGTTCTTTACCCCAATCCCCATGTCACGAATCGCGGCGTCGCATGCGTCTGGTGGGTATCGACCCGAAACGAAAGGCAGAACGATGAACGAGATCCTGATTCTCGGCGCGGGATACACCGGCATGGCCGCCACCGTGGGGCTGGCGGGCCGGTTGAAGGGCCGCGACGACGTCCACATCGCCCTGGTCAACCCGCACACCCGGTTCACCGAACGACTGCGGCTGCACCAGACCGCCTCCGGCCAGGCATTGGCTGACCTGCAGATCCCCGATCAGCTCGACGGCACCGGTGTGGACTTCGTCCGGGGCTGGGTGACAGGCATCGACGCCGACTCGCAGACGGTCCGCATCGACGATGCCTACACGCTGCGCTACGACACCCTGGTCTACGCACTCGGCAGTGTCGCCGACACGGAAGTGGTCCCTGGCGTCGACGAATTCGCCTACACCCTGAACAGCGCGCAGGATGCGAGGCTGCTGGCCCAACATCTGGATTGGATGGCCGACGGCACCGTTGTGGTGGCAGGCGGCGGGCTCACCGGAGTCGAGTCCGCGGCGGAGATCGCCGAGCAGCATCCCGATCTCGACGTTGTACTTCTGAGCCGTCAGGTGCCCGGGTCGATGATGAGCGGGAAGGCACGCGCCCGGCTGCACGCGGGCCTGGATCGGCTCGGTGTTCAGGTACATGCAGGCGTTGACATCGTCAAGGTGATGTCCGACGGCGTAGCGCTCGACGACGGCGAGGTCGTCGAGTCAGAAGCCGTGCTGTGGACGACGGGCGTTCGGGTGTCGCCGATCGCGGCGGCGGCCGGACTCGACGTCGACGACCGCGGCCGCATCGTGACCGACGAATCATTGCGATCGGTGTCGCACGCAGGCGTATACGCCGTCGGCGATGCGGCCGCGATCCGGCAGGGCTACGGGGTCGTGCACGGCACGTGCCAGAGCGGTATCCCGACCGCGCTGCATGCGGCGGCGTCGATCGCCCGCGAGCTGAAAGGTAAGCAGCCCAAGAAGTTCCGCTTCGGCTACGTGCATCAGCCGGTCAGTCTTGGGCGCAACGACGCAGTCATCCAGTTCACCCACGCCGACGACACCCCAGGACGGTTCCACTTGGCCGGCCGGTGGGCCGTCGCGTACAAAGAGACGGTGAGCTCCAGCCCGTGGACCACATACCGTCTGCTCAAGGCGCTGCCGGCGTTAGGGTCGGCGACCTGGCGACGTGGCGGTCGGTCGACGCGATGAATGCCGACCAGCAGACGTTCGCCGACCACAGGAACCTGCTGTTCTCGATCGCCTACCGGATCCTCGGCTCGGCCGCGGACGCCGAAGACGTCGTTCAGGACGCATGGTTCAAGTGGTCGGCGGACGACCGTTCACGGGTCTCCGATCCGAAAGCCTACCTGGCCCGCATTGTGTCGAACCTGTCGATGGACCGGCTTCGCTCGACGCGGCGCCAACGCGAAACCTATGTGGGACCGTGGCTTCCGGAGCCGATCCTCACCCAGGCCGACACTGCCGACGACGTCGCCGCCGCGGAATCGGTGTCGATGGCGATGCTCGTCGTGCTGGAGACCCTCAGTCCACTCGAGCGGGCGGTATTCGTGCTCAAAGAGGTGTTCGACTTCAGCTACGCCGAAATCGGCGACGCTGTCGAACGTTCCGAGTCTGCCGTGCGCCAGGCCGCGCATCGCGCCCGCGAACACGTCCAGGCCCGGCGGCCGCGGTTCGAGGCCGATCGGGGCAAGAAGCGCGAAGCCACCGAGCGGTTCTTCGCCGCCGTCACCGGTGGTGACATCAACGCACTGATGGATCTGCTCGCCCCCGAGGTCACGCTGTGGACCGACGGCGGCGGCAAGGTCCGTCAGGCGATGCGTCCGATCATCGGCGTGGCCAACGTCGCGAAGTGGATCGCGGGCACGATCAAGCGACCCTATGAGGGTGTCGAAATCGCTGATATGACAGCCGAACTCGTCGATATCAACGGCGGCCCGGGCATCGTGATGAGCGGCGCAGGCCGGGTTATCGCCACCATCACCGTCGACCTGGACACCGCAGGACGCATCGTCACCGTCCACAACGTGGCCAACCCGGACAAACTGCACGCGGTGGCCGACGGTGTGAAGCGAATCTGAACTAGCGTGGCGGGGTGACTCCCGAATGGCAGCTGCGCACCGGCGGCGCCGCGGACCTGGATCTTGTGAGGCCGCTGTGGGTGGCGGTTCATCACCAGCACGCCCAGACCATGCCGCAACTGGCGCCCTATGTCAGCGACGGTGAGACGTGGCGGGTGCGGCGGGTGTTATACGAGGAGTTGCTCGCCAAGACCGACACCCTGCTGCTCCTCGCGTTCGTCGGCGACGCGGCGGTGGGCTATGGGCTTGCACACGTTCTCCCCGTTGATGAGACGTGGGTCCCAGACACGTGGAAGACGAGCTCGCGGATCGGCGAGATCGAATCGCTAAGTGTGCTAGCGGAATATCGTGGCAGCGGATTGGGCTCCGAGCTGCTCAATCGACTCGAGCAGCACCTGCACGCACTCGGCGTGAAGGATCTGATCCTGGGTGCGCTACCCGGCAACACCGACGCCATCCGCCTCTACGAGCGGCGCGGCTACCATCCGACGTGGCTTTACCTGTCGCGGTTTGAGGGAAGATAGTGGCAGGACCTCAGGAGGG
>JAVXWV010000684.1:0-4592 GCA_032230775.1 Mycobacterium sp.
GTGTAGCCCTCGTCGTAGTTGTAGTAGCCGCTGGCCGCGAAGAGGAAGGAGGTCTTGATCTCGACTTCCTCGCCGTCGCGTTCGATGTGAACGGTCCAGTTGTTGTCGGCATCGGACCAGTCGGCGGACACCACTTTCTGGCCGTACCGGATGTGCTTGTCGATACCGGACTCGGCGACCGTCTCCTTCAGATACGACATGATCGACGGCCCGTCGGCGATGGCCTTCTCCGATGTCCACGGCTTGAACCGGAAGCCGAGCGTGAACATATCGGAGTCCGACCGGATACCCGGGTACTTGAACAGGTCCCAGGTGCCGCCGAGGTTCTCCCGGCGCTCCAGGACCAGGTAGCTCTTGTTGGGGCAGCGGTCCTGCAGGTGCCAGGCCGCGCTTATGCCAGAGATCCCGGCTCCGACAATGACGACGTCGACAAATTCGGTCATGCTGTAAAGCTATCAACACCGTGTCGACGGAGTCAACAGTGTGTTGATAAATTCGACATACTGTAAAGTTCCGGTCGTGACCCTCGCCAGCCAAGCCCGACCCGGCCGTGGCCGCCGTGCCGCCCGGCCGTCAGGGGATGACCGTGAGCTGGCCATTCTGGAGACCGCCGAGCGGCTTCTCGAGCAGCATCCGCTGGCCGATATCTCGGTGGACGACCTGGCCAAGGGCGCGGGGATCTCACGCCCGACCTTCTACTTCTACTTCGCGTCCAAGGACGCGGTGCTGCTGACGCTGCTCGAGCGGGTCATCGCCGAAGCAGACGCCGCGCTCAAGCGGTTGATCGAAGGTCGGCCGGAGGACCGCAGCCTGCTATGGCGCAACGGGATCAACGTGTTCTTCGAAACGTTTGGCGCGCACAGGTCGGTATGCGCCGCCGCGGTGGCCTCCAAGACCACTGGCACAGAAGCGCAGGAACTATGGTCTACCTCGATGCAGCGGTGGATCGATCACATCGCAGGCGTGATCGAGGCCGAGCGAGCCAGCGGCGCGGCGCCCGTCACGCTGCCCGCGCACGAACTGTCGACCGCGCTCAACCTGTTGAACGAGTCCGTGATGACCGCTTCGTTCGCGGGCCATCAGCCGTCACTCCCCGATGACCGCGTGCTGGACAACCTGGTGCACATCTGGACCACGAGCATCTACGGCGAAGGCCTCTGATTCGTCGGACCCCGATGGGAACATATATTCGTGTCTCGGGTTGGATCGACGGCTCGGCCGACGGCCGCGACCATCCTGCACGCTGACCTCGATTCGTTCTACGCATCGGTCGAGCAGCGCGACGACCCGGGCTTGCGCGGCAGGCCGGTGATCGTCGGCGGCGGCGTCGTGCTGGCCGCCAGCTACGAGGCCAAGGCTTACGGGGTGAAGACCGCGATGGGCGGACGCCAGGCCCGCCAGCTGTGTCCGCACGCGGTCGTGGTGCCGCCGCGGATGTCGGCGTATTCGCAAGCCAGTGATGCGGTTTTCGAGGTGTTCCGCGACACCTCGCCCGTGGTGGAGCCGCTGTCGGTGGACGAGGCGTTCCTCGACGTGTCGGGCCTGTGGCGGGTGTCGGGCACCCCTGTCGAGATCGGCGGCCGGCTGCGGGCGCAGGTCCGCGATCGCGTCGGGCTGCCGATCACTGTCGGCATCGCACGCACCAAGTTCCTCGCCAAGGTGGCCAGCCAGGAGGCCAAGCCCGACGGCCTGCTGCTGGTACCGCCGGACCGTGAACTCGCATTTCTGCATCCGCTGCCGGTGCGCCGGCTATGGGGCGTCGGCGTGAAGACGGCCGAGAAGTTGCACGCGCACGGCATCGAGACAGTCGCCGACGTCGCGGAGCTCAGCGAGTCCACGCTGGGGTCGATGGTCGGCGGGGCGATGGGCCGTCAGCTATTTGCGTTGTCCCGCAACATCGATCGACGCCGGGTGGTGACGGGCGTGCGGCGTCGCTCGGTCGGCGCTCAGCGGGCGTTGGGCCGGGCAGGCAACACGATGTCAGCGGCGGAGGTCGACGCCGTCGTCATCAACCTCGTGGACCGGATCACCCGGCGGATGCGCAAGGCGGGCCGTACGGGCCGAACGGTGGTGCTGCGGTTGCGGTTTGACGATTTCGGCCGGGCCACCCGTTCCCACACGATGCCGCGGGCGACGGCATCGACGGAGGCGATCCTCGACATCGCACGCTGCCTGGTTGCGGCGGCGGCTCCCCTGATCGCCGAACGCGGACTGACGCTGGTGGGGTTTGCGGTGTCCAACATCGACAGGGACGGCGCGCAACAGCTCGAGCTGCCATTCGAGGAACACGCGGACACCGTCGCGATCGACGCGGCGGTCGATATGGTGCGTCAGCGCTACGGGACCGCCTCACTCACCCGCGGTGTTCTACTCGGCCGCGATCCCGACCTCGAGATGCCGCACCTGCCGGACTAGGAAGCCGTCCACTCGAGCAGCGTGTCGGCAGGCCAGGTGTTGACGATCCGCTCCACCGGCACTCCCGCGTCCAGCGCGCGCTGGGCGCCATAGCCTAGGAACTCCAACTGGCCGGGCGCATGGGAATCGGTGTCGATGGAGAACACGCAGCCAATCTCCAGCGCTAAGTTCAGCAGCCGGGTCGGCGGGTCGCGCCGCTCAGGCCGCGAGTTGATCTCCACCGCGGTGCCGTTGTCGCGGCAGGCGGTGAACACCTTCTCCGCGTTGAACTTCGATTCGGGTCGGATGCCGCGGCCCCCTGTCACGAGCCTGCCCGTACAGTGCCCAAGCACATCGGCGTGGGGATTGGTCACCGCCTTGATCATTCGTCGCGTCATCGACGGGGCATCCATCGACAGCTTGGAATGCACGCTGGCCACCACGACGTCGAGACGCTCGAGCAGTTCGGGCTCCTGATCCAGGGAGCCATCCTCGAGAATGTCGACCTCGATGCCGGTCAGGATCCGCATCGGCGCCACCGTCTCGCGCAGTTCGTCGATGACGTCGAGTTGTTTCCGCAGACGCTCGGGAGACAGCCCGTTCGCGACCTTGAGGCGCGGAGAGTGGTCCGTCAACGCGCAGTACTCATGGCCTAATTCCTTTGCCGCAAGCATCATCTCATCGATCGGCGCCGAGCCGTCCGACCAGTTCGAGTGCACGTGCAGGTCACCGCGCAGCGCGGCGCGTATGTCGCCGCCGCCGAGATCCTTCGCTGCCGACCGCAATTCGGCGAGGACGTCAGGCTCGCGGCCTGCCCACGCCTGGGAGATCACTTTCGCGGTTTTGGGCCCGATCCCGGCCAGTGACTGCCAGCTGTCGGCGGCGCCGTGACGCTCCCGGTCGGCCTCCGAGAGCCCCTCGACGATGTCGGCCGCGTTGCGGTAGGCCATCACCCGGCGTGGGTCTTCTCGCGCTCGATCCTTGTAATAGGCAATCTGGCGCAGTGCGACGACCGGGTCCATGCCTCCAGTCTGCCCGGATCGGCGGATACGCGCCCGAAACACTGATGCAATTTGGCGGACACGCGGCGGCCATAGCCTCGCAGCAGATTCCCGACGGGAATCTGTGCCTAGGGTTCCGCTCACCGAGGTCTGGACCGAGAGGCACACCGGCATGTAGTTGTCGGCACACCAGGGGACAAAAGCCCGGAAGGACTACGGAGCCCGCGCTCCGGGACTCATCGGAGGGCAGCAATGCCTCTCGTGGACGTCTGTAGTGCAGTAGGCGCTGCACGATTTCACAGCGATGCCTCGCTATGAGGTGGGGCGATTGCACGTCGACACAGATCGCAAGTCTCGGATTGGATCGCCGGGTCGGCCTGATTCCCGTCGGGGCAACCGAACAACACGGACCCCATCTGCCGACCGACACCGATACCAGGATCGCGCTGGCGATCTGTGACGGCGTCGATGCACGAAGCGACGCGACGATCGTCATGCCGCCAGTTGCCATCGGTTGCAGCCTGGGACACGGGACGGCCTTTCCTGGCACGCTTTCGCTGTTCCCAGAGGAACTGACGGGACTGCTGATCCGCTGTGCGGAATGGTCTGCCCTCAGCGGCCTGAAACGGCTCATCTTCGTCAACGGCCATATGGGAAACTCGGCGTCGCTCTCGGCGGCGACCGACCGGCTGCGGTTCCTGCGGCCGGACTTGAAGTCGACATGGGTCGACTGGTGGCGCGCGAGCCCCGAGATAGCCGCTGAAGTCTCGGTGGATGGCGAGGACATCCACGCCAATCGCGCAGAAACCTCCCTCGTGCTGCATTTGTGGCCCGACGTCGTTGCGCGCGAGGCGATGATCGCCGCCGATGACGAGGACAGGACCGGCGGCCTGACATTTCGATACACGGCGGAGACGCTGTCGCGCAATGGCGTAACCGGCAGGCCGTCCCTGGCCACCCCAGAGCTGGGTGAATCACTTTTCACCGCGATCGTTGACCACATCGCCGCCAAAGCCCACGCAGGACTTGCAGAAGAACCCCCGCTTACCCGGCCTTCGGAGCCGGCGCGACCAACCCAATGGATTTCAGGAGGAAACAATGGACACCGTTAGCCCGATCGATCCCGCGCACCGCGAACTGGCGGAATCACTCGCGCAGTCCGGCGTCAAATACGCCCTCGGCTCGTGGATCGATGTT
>JAVXWV010000202.1:0-7006 GCA_032230775.1 Mycobacterium sp.
AGCCATTCACCGCCCGGCCCGATTCGGTGTACGCGACGAACCACTTCCAATGCTGCGGTACGCCCCAGTCGCGCACTCCCCAGGAATGGTCGCGATGCCCCATTCGGTCCCACTGGATGTGCCGGCCAGCGACTTCGATCCCGCCGCGCACCCGACCGGTCTGCTCGATCCGGTTCATCGCGAACCACAACGGCAGGCCGTCGGGATTGCAGTGGTAACTGAATGCGTCGTGTATGCCGCTGAAATCGAACTCGATTCGCACGCCGTCGCGGTCGTAGGTCATCACGCAGGACTTGCGCAGCTCTGGCTGACTGAGCGTCAGCCCATCGAATGCGAATTCGTCAAGGTCGGCGTGGTCGGGTATTTGCCCGCTGTGCTGGTGCAGCGCCAGAGGTTGCGCATCCGGCCCCCAAACGCAAACGTTGTATCCAGCCTTGCCGGTGCCGGTGAGGTAGAGGTAGACCTGCACGCCGAGTTCGTGCTCCGGCATGGTCAGCTGCCAGAAGAGACTGTCCCGTGTCCGCTCCCCGGCGACCGGTCGGTGCCGGAGGTCATCGGTGGGGCGGAGCCCGGGGTCCTGCTCGCTGGCGGTGGTCACTGGGGCCTGGCCTGCAGTTCGGTTAGGGCCTGACGGGTGGCCGGCACCTGGACGGCAAGCGCCTGGCCGCGGTTCTCCAACTCCAGCGCGGAACGGAAGGAGTTGATCTCCAGGTTACGGACCACCGCGTTCTTAGTGGACCGGACGCTGTCTTCGGAATTGGCCGCGATGGTTTCGGCGATCTCGATGGCCGCGTCAAGCGCGGTGCCGGATTCGGTGAGCCGGTCAGCCAGCCCGATGCGTCGCGCTTCGGCTGCCCGTACCGTGCGTCCGGTGAACGCCAGCTCCGCCGCTCGGCCGGGGCCGATCAGCCGGACCAGGTTCCACGACGTGCCGAGTTCGCCGATTGACAGCCCAATTCGCACGAAGCCGGCGCTGAAACTCGCGGTCTGGTCGGCGATCCGGATGTCTGCAGCCAGCGCCAGCGACAGGCCGCCACCGGCCGCGGGACCGCTGACCGCCGCGATTACCGGATAGGGCAGCGCACGCATCCCGGTGGAACCGGCCGCGGCGGTCTCGACGAGATCGGTGAACTCCGACACCGACATTCGGGTTAGCACATCGACCTCAGCCAGGTCGAAGCCGGTGCAGAAGGTCTTGCCGCCCGCCCCGGTGATGATCAATGCACGCAGCGGCGCGTTGCGTAATGTAGCTGTGGCCCAAGCAATTTCGCCGAACATCTCGATGGTTTGCGAGTTCCCGCGATCGGGGCGGTTCACCGACATCACCACGATGCCATGAGGATGTTCATCGAAGGCCAGAGTGCGTGCCGTGCGCAGCTCGTCGAGGACGTCGGCCAGCGGGCGCCGCGACACCCGATTCCAGTGCGTGGTAACCGTGCTCATCCTCACCTCCCGGAGAAGTTCGGTACGCGCTTGGCTTTGAAGGCGTCCAGCGCCTCAGTCATGTCGTCACAGCGCGTCAGAAGTGCCTGCCCGCGGTTCTCGAGTTCGAGGGCGGCCGCGAAGGAGGTGACTTCCATGTTGGCCTGCAAGGCCCGTTTAGACAATCGGATGCCGCCGGGGGAGTTGGCGCAGATCTGGTTTGCCATCGCCAGCGTTTGGTCGAGCAGGTCTTCCGGACCGGTCAACCGGTTGAGCAGACCAAGCTGTTCTGCCTCCTCGGCATCGACCATTCGCCCTGTGAATCCGATCTCGGCGGCTGCCGACGGGCCGATCAGGCGCGGCAGCAACCAGGACGCGCCCAGGTCGCCTGCGGAAAGCCCGATCCGGACGAACGCGGCGTTGAACTTCGCCGCAGGCGATCCCAGCCGGATGTCGGCCATCAGCGAGAGCGACATGCCGCCGCCGGCGGCGGCCCCGTTGACCGCGGCGATCACCGGTACTGGGACACCGCGCACGGCGCCGAGCGCACGGGCGGCGCGCTCCTGGAGGTCCAGCATGCCCAGCGCCCCAAGTGTCGGCAGCCGAGATGCTTCATCGAGGTCGTAGCCCGCGCAGAACGCCTTGCCCGCACCGGTCAAGATCACCACCCGAACGTCGCGGTCATCTCCGATAGCGCGCGCAAGCGATTCCACCTCGTCGAACATGGCGACCGTCATCGCGTTGTACCGGTCGGGCCGGTTGAGCGTCACTTGGACCACACCATCGGCGGGGGACTCGAGAAGCAGTGTCTCATAACGTCGTTCGAGATCAATCATCAACGTAGTCCGTTCGTTCGGTTTGGCGGTTGACGGCAGACTGATTAGTTGAATTCGGGAGCACGCTTGTCGATGAACGCCTTGAGCCCCTCGACCGCCTCGCCCCGCTCGAACAGTTCCTGGATCTGTTCGACCTCGTAGCGCAGTCCTTCATCGATCGGTCGGTCGTATGCGGCATCGACGGTGCGCACCACGGCCAGTTGAGCGGGTGTCGACGGCGCGGCCAACTCATGGGCCAGTTGCCACGCGGCGGCGCGTGCGGTATCGCCCGGCTCTGCGAAGCGGTCGACCAGCCCGATCCAGAATGCCTCGTCGGCCTCAACCTGACGCCCGGTGAGCATCAGGTCCAATGCGCGACCGCGCCCGACGAGACGGGGCAGGCGCTGGGTGCCTCCACCGCCGGGGATCAGGCCGAGTTTGACCTCGGGAAGGCCGAGCCGCGCCCCCGCGGTGGCGACACGCAGTGTGCACGCCATCGCCAACTCGAGACCGCCGCCCAGCGCGAGCCCCTCGATGGCGGCCACGGAGATTATGGGCAGGGCAGCAAGGCGTTCCAGCGCGCCGCGCAACGCGTCGCCGTACTCCCGGAACGACGCCGCGTCGACCGCCGACATGTGTTTGATATCGGCGCCCGCGGCGAAAAAGCCGTTCACCGCGGACGTCACGATGATCACCTTGGCGCCTGCCGCCTCGACGTAGTCCATCGCCGCATGCAGGCCCTTGAGGATTTCGAGCCCAAGCGCGTTGGCCGGTGGCCTGTCGAGAACGATCTCGACGATGGCCCCGTCCCGGTTCCAGGTCACAGCGTCACGGCGTTGTGGTTGTGCCACGGGTCTCTCCTTTGAGTGGACGGGGATGGTCTCAGGCCATCGTCAGGCCACCGCTGACGGACAGTGTCTGACCGGTGATGTACTCAGCGGCGTCGGATGCGAAGAAGGCGACGGCAGCGGCGATGTCCGACGGCTGCGCCAACCGCTTCATAGGTACCGCGCGGGTCATCCCGCCGATCACCTTGTCGGCGTCCTCGCCGGAACTGTCGGCGAACTTGCGCAGCGCCGGTGTATCGGTGGGGCCTGGGCAGACGGTGTTGGCGGTGACCCCTTTGGTCGCCACCTCGCGGGCCAGGGTCTTGGTGAACGCGATGATTCCGCCCTTGGCGCCGGAGTAGACCGATTCCAGCGACGAGCCGACGCGGCCGGCATCCGAGCCGATGTTGATCACCCGACCGAATCCACGCTCCACCATGCCGGGCACGACGGCGTGGATGACGCGAAGCGCGCCCTTGAAGTTGATGTCAAGAATCTTGTCCCAGAAGTCTTCTGAGGTTTTCAGGAACGGCATGAAGTCGTCCCACCCGGCGTTGTTCACCACGATTTCGATGTCACCAAGCTCGGCCTCCACGGTCTTGACCGCACCCTGCACCGACGCGGTGTCGGTGACGTCCACCCGGACGGCAATGGCCTCGCCACCGGCATCGGTGATGCGCTTCGCGGTGGCCTCCGCCGCGTCTAGGTTGAGGTCGGCGACGGCGACTCGGAACCCGTTGATGCCCAAGGTTTCCGAGATGCCCTGGCCGATGCCCTGGGCTCCGCCGGTGACGAATGCGACGCGGTTGCTCATATGTTCTCTCCTGTGGGATGAGTGGTGGGATATTTAGCGGCAGGACGGGGCGTCCAGGTCCGGTTTCCAGTCGATCGGGCCCGCGATTATGGAATGGCTGGTCAGTTTGCGGCCTAGGACGCTCTGGGCCGCGCGGGCGGCGTCGATGAGCGCGGGCAGGGACACCCCCGTGGACACGCCCATTTCCTCGAACATGCTGATCAGATCCTCCGAGGAGATGTTTCCGGTCGATCCGGCGGGCACGGGGCAGCCGCCGAGTTCGCCGAAACTGGACTCGAAGCTGGTGCATCCCGCTCGAAGTGCGGCGTATGCGTTGGCCAGTCCCTGGCCGCGGGTGTTATGGAAGTGCGCGGTGACCTCGACCCCGGGCAGCCGGTCGATGGCGGCGGTGAAGAACTCTTCGACATAGGCGGGGTTGGCCATGCCCGTGGTGTCGCCGAACCCGACCTCGGTGGCGCCCGCCGCTGCGAACTGCTCGGCGATGTCGAGCACCCGGTTCATCGACACTCTGCCCTCGAACGGACAGCCGTACGAGGTGGCGATGACGGCGGCGCAGCGCAGGTCTTCCGCGACAATGCGTTTCGCGATGATCTCGTTGTCGGCCATGGACTCCGCAATGGTCCGATTCACGTTCTTCTTGTTGTGGGTCTCCGACGCACTGACGAAAATCGCTACCTCGGAGAAGGTTTCGCGCACCTTGAGTGCGTTGTCGAGTCCCTTGCTGTTGGGTACGAGCACCATCAGCGAGATGTCGCCGGGCACGTCGATTCCGCGCAACACCTCGACGCCGTCGGAAAGCTGGGGGATGACGTCGGGTCGGACAAAACTGGCGACCTCAATCCGCTTCAGGCCGGTACGGGCCAGTCGGTTGATCAGGTCGATCTTGTCGGCGGTGGCGATGGTTTCGGGTTCGTTCTGAAATCCGTCGCGCGGCCCGACTTCGCGGATCTCGACGTGTGTCGGTAAGTTCACAAGCGGGTCCTTTCCTGCTCGAGTTGGTCGCGAAACTGTGGGGCGGCGATCGCGGCCATCCGTTTGGCTCGCTCCCCGATGCTGCATCCGCGCAGGTGCGCGACGCCGTATTCGGTGACGACGGCATCGACGTCCGATCGCGACGTGGTCACCACCCCGCCGTCGAGTGCGGTTTTGATTGTGGACTGACCGCCCGAGGTGGCGCGCAGGGCGAAGATTGACCGCTTCCCGGTGAGCGCGGCCGCCCGGGCGAAGTCGACCTGTCCGCCGACCGCGCCGACATAGACGCCGCGGCTGACCTCGGCGCCCACCTGTCCGCTCAGGTCGACCTCGACCGCGAAGTTCACCGACACCAATGAGCGTAGCTGCGAAAGTACTTGCGGGCTATGGGTGTAACTGGTCGGCAGGAATCTCGCAGGCAGCTCGGCGACCCGGTTGTACAGCTCGGCCGAACCCAGCGCGGTGCCGGCGACGATCAGCCCGGGGTCGATCTCCTTGCGGACTCCGGTCGCGACACCTTTGTCGACCAGCCGGAGCAGACCGTCGGTGACCATGCCCGTGTGAAATCCCAAATCTTGGTGTTCGGCGAGCGCGTCGAGTACCGCGGCGCCCAGCGATCCGACTCCCAACTGCACGGTGTCGCCGTCGTCGACGAGTTCGGCGATGTGGGCGGCGATGTGTTGCTCGGTGGACCCCGGTGCGCGGGTGGGATCTTCGGCTAGTGGCCGGTCGGTGTTGATGGTTGCCGCAAATCGGTCGAGCGGAATCCGCGGGCTGCCCACCGTGACGGGCATTCTTTGGTTGATCTCGGCGATGAGGACGGGTGTGTGCGGTATCGCATCGGCGACGTAGTCGACGCCGATGCCCAGCGAACACCGCCCGTTCTCGTCGGGTGGCGAAACCTGCACCAGGCCGACGTCGCACGGCAGCCGGCGCTCGGCGAACATCCGGGGCAACGCCGAGTAGTGGCACGGAATGACTTCGAGGCGGCCGGACCGGCTCAGCTCGCGCAGTTCGCCGAGCCCGCCGTAGGACACCATCGACATTCGAGCGGGCATGGTGACGGCGAGCTGGTCGTTCCAGCTCAGCCCGGTGAACGTCCGGATGGGTCCGATCCGGGCGCTTTGCGCGATCAGTGCGTCGACGAGTGGACGTGGTTCGGCGGCCGCCTGGCCCCACCAGATGCCGTCACCGCGCCCCAGAAACCTGCCGAAGTCGATCACGTCGGTACCCGCTGTATGAGTGTTCCCGTCCCAAGGCCGCCGCCGCAACACATCGTCACCAGTCCAAGATCGGCTTCGCGGCGTTCGAGCTCGGCGACCAGGGTGGCGATCAGCCGGGCGCCGGTGGCGCCGACGGCGTGGCCCAGCGCGATGGCACCGCCGTTGACGTTCACACGGTCGACGTCGGGATTCAGCTCGCGCTGCCAGGCCAGCACCACCGAGGAGAACGCCTCATTGACCTCGAATAGGTCGATGTCGTCGATGGTGAGGTTGTTGCGCTGCAACAACTTTTGCGTCGCAGGGATCGGCCCGGTCAGCATGATGATCGGGTCGACACCGACGGTGGTCTGGTCGACGACTCGGGCGCGGGCTCGCAATCCGAGCCGGCGGGCGGCGCCCCCGGAGCACAGCAGCACCGCGGCGGCTCCATCGCTGATCGGTGAGGACGAACCAGCGGTGATTCGCCCGTCCTCTTTACGGAACGCCGGCTTGAGGTTGGCCAGGGTCTCGACGGTGGTCTCCGGGCGCACGCATTGGTCGGCGTGGCGGATCTGGCCATCGAGCGTCAATGGCACCATCTCGGCGTCGAACCGGCCATCGGCGATGGCCTTGGCGGCTTTGTGGTGCGACCGCGCGGCGAAGGCGTCCATCTCCTCGCGGCCCAGCTGCCAGCGGTCGGCGATCAGCTCGGCGCTTTCGCCCTGATGCACGAAGCCGTAGCGGTCGCGCAGCTCGGCGGGCCAGGGATCGCCGTACAGTTCGGCGATCTTGCCGGGAGAGTCGATGGGGATGTGGCCCATGTGCTCCACGCCGCCGGCGATCACGACGTCGTGAGTGCCCGACGCCACCAGTGCCGCACCCATTTCCACCGCGGTCTGTGCCGAGCCACAGCGCCGGTCCAGCGTGGTGGCCGGTACCTCGGGCGGATACCCC
>JAVXWV010000219.1:0-4171 GCA_032230775.1 Mycobacterium sp.
GATGGGGACTCCGCACTCGTCGTGCAAGGATCCTCCTGCGGTGGCGCAGCTAATTTGGAAAGTTTCTCGACGGTACCGCGTAATTTGGTGAAACCGCTGGTAGGTCGGTTGCAGCTTGGTATCAAAACCGTGTTCCTCCGGTCTACAGCGCCAGCGTCTCGCGGAGGTGCCAGGCCAAGTCGCCTTCGTCGTCCCTTTCGGGATGTCGGAAGTACTCGTTGTGCGCCGACCCGCGCTTGAACCGTTCGGGCTGGTTGCCTTCCACCGCGATGTCGCGGATGTCGCCGCCGAACAGTGGGCCGACCGCACCGCCGAACCAATCGCCGTGCAGGCTGCCCCGAGTCACCGGAAACCAGAGGTTCGTCCAGCGCGTGACGACGAAAGGGGAGTGGGAACCGAGGACCAGCGCGCCACGGCGCACCAACCCGTCGAAGAGTTCGCGTCTCATTACGCCGTCGGACTTCTTGAACCCGCTGAAGAGCGGGGGTCGGGTGACCAACAGGTCAGCAAGGGCCATCGGTGCGCCGACTGTGACGAAATCGGTTATGTGCCAACGGTTTTCTTGCCGATGGAGTTGCATTTCCGCCCCGAGCACAGTCAGCGCGTCGTACGAGATGTAGGCGCCGACGCCGTGGGCCACCACGACGATGCGCGCGTACTGACCGTCGTGAAGTGCACGCAACAGGTCGACCAAACCGCCTCTAATGGCTCGCCGCGCCGCATATGAGGACGGCGACGGGTCCAGGTAGCGGGCGACGTCGACGAGGGAGGTCGTCGTGCTGTTGACCAACGCCTTCGCCGCCGTGCGGTAGAGGCCGAACCAGAAAACCAAGACGACGGCGCTGGTGATCAACCCGATGATCCACACAGGAACGTCGGTATTGAGCGCGTATCCGCTGACGAACAGTGCGGGGATCGTCAGGAGGATCGCCACAACGACGGTCCACACGCGGCGCCAGATCCCGAGTAAGGCGTCGGGGACGTTACTGGGCCGCCGCAGGAACAGCCGCAGAGCCATCGGCATTGCACCGGCGTACTTGCCGGCGGTCATCAGGTATGTCCAGTGGTACTCGTAGATGTCGGCTTGGGCCGAGTCGAAGTGTCGAGCTTCGTAGGAGTCGGTGATCTCGACAGGTTGCGAGTAGTAGTTCCATTTCTTATCGCCTTGAGCGCTGTGTGGGCGAAGGGCCGTCTTCGCGAAGTCGTCGAGCGTCTCCATCGGACGCTTCTCACCCATCCCATGCACGATCACCACGGCCGTACGTTCGGGAGGCACGCTCGTCTCCGCCGCCATGTCCCCCAGCCCGTCGCGTGCTTCTGCAGCCTGCGGGCCGTAACGATACCCATTCCGGGTACCGGCTAACTGTCTTTCAGGGTTGGACGAACGGCTTCACGAACGCGATCACATCCTCCTTCGACGGAGGCGCGTCATATGTCTTCTTCTGGTTCTCGTCGTCGAACAACATGAACATCGGGCAGGTGTCGTCTGTCCCGTCCAGCTCGGTCGTGCCAAGCACCTTCCCTGTCGTCGCCTCGTGGACGGTGACCTTGTATGTGGCGGTGTTCAGCGTGACCTCGTTGTTGGTTTCGTGGTCGTCCTTGGTGTAGCCGGTGCACTGCTTGACCGTCTGCTCGGACTCGACCTCCTCGCAGGCAACCGTGTCGACCTTCGCGTACGCGTCGGAGTTGGTGTCGTACTGCACCATCCAGTCGGCAGGCAGTGTCGAGGTGTCCTCGTATAGCTTGCCGTCGTTAGGGCCGAACAAAATCACCTTGTGCGATGTGCCCGCCTCGGCATATGGCGTTGCTCGCGATACCGTCGCGCCCTGGCATGCGCCCTGAAAGTCATCGGCGAACAGTTGCGCCGGTGCAGACGATGATGGCGCCGTGGTGGTTGGCTTGACCACCACGGGTGAAGCGCCGCACGCGGCGACAATGCACGCCGTAGCCATGACAGCGCATAGGACGCCGACGCGTACTTGTGTGGTGAAGATTCGCATGGCCGTCGCCAGGACTCCCATACCCGTGTAGTCGTAGTCGCTCGCCCGGCAGGCAAGCCGCCACTAACTACGGGCAGGGGTTACAAGCCCTCGGCCATCAGCGGGAGCCGCTAGTAGGTCGGCGCTGTCAGCATTCGTCCGCGTGACCTTGAAGAAGTCACATACTCCCTACTCGCGGGCAGCCAACTCAGGCCGCAGTATGGACTGCGGCTCTCGGTGGGGTCAGCGCACGCCTCGAAAGCCGATCGAACGATGCGCACGCCGGGGAATCGGTCCGTAGCATCCTGAGCGTGTTAGGGCAGTTCATTGGTGGATGAAGAGCTATTCGGGCGCTATCGGCTGCTCGCCCTGATCGGCGAGGGCGGTATGGGCCAGGTGTACCGCGCCCACGACACGGAAATCGGGCGCGACGTCGCCATCAAGGTGTTGCCCGCCGGACTGCTCGGCGAGCGTGGGTACGTGCAGCGTTTCCGCCGCGAGGCCTACGCGGTGGCGCGGCTGAACGAACCGCACATCATCCCGATCTATGACACGGGCGAGATAAACGGCCGCCTGTATCTGACGATGCCGATCGTCGACGGAATCGATCTGCACACGTCGCTGGCCCAGCGCGGGCGGATGGCCCCGGAGCTGGCGGTCAAGGTGATCGAACAGGTTGCCGCCGCACTGGATACGGCCCACTCCCACGGGTTGGTGCACCGCGACGTCAAACCATCCAACGTGCTGATGACAGCCTCCGAGTTCGTCTACCTGATCGATTTCGGGATTGCCCACGACGAATCCGAAACCAGGCTGACTCAGACCGGTTCTGTTCTGGGCACGGTGGCCTACATGGCCCCGGAGCGGTTCTCCACCGGACATGCCGACGCGCGCGCCGACGTCTACGCGCTCGCATGTGTGCTCCACGAATGTCTGACCGGGCAGGCACCCTATCCCGGCGGCAGTCTCGAGCATGTGATGGCCGGGCACATGACCAAGGATCCGCCGCGCCCGACGGCGGTGAACCCGACTGTCCCCGCCGCCTTTGACTCGGTCATCGCCGCAGGCATGGCCAAAGATCCGCAACAGCGCTACCAGAGCGCGTCCGAACTTGCCGCCGCTGCCCGTGAAGCGCTGTACAACTCGGCGCCCCCGCCGAAGCCGAGTGCGGCGGTTGCAACAATTGTGGAGGCGCCGCGGGACGACGCGGCGACGGTGGCACACCCGGCCCGGCAACCCACCGAAGCCTTGCCAACTGTGGCCGCGCCCAAGCCCGTCGCCGCCGCGCCCGAGCCCGTCGCCGCCGCGCGTCAGCGCAGCGCAGCACGATCACCGAGGATTGCCTTCGCCGTCGCGACCGCGCTGGCGCTGGCGGCTCTTGCTGTCGCCCTCATTGGCCTTGGCCCCGCGCCGCTCGGCGGCGACCTGATGCCCGGCGCCGTGACTATCAATGGCATCGATCCGACACGCAACCACGACGTGCCGGTCGACCTGTCAAAACCGATCCCAGTAGGGGTCACCACCGCCGGTGCCGACACCGTCACGCTGTCGCTCGACATCCTCGGGTTGTCGGTGGGACGTCGCGAGGCGCAGCTGGGCCCCGGAGGCGCCACGACCGTAGCGCCGCCCCTCAACCGTCATGTGTTGGCAGGGAACATGCCTGCGGAAATCACCGTGCTTCGCGATCACATCCCGGTGGGCAGCCAACGATTCACGTTGAGCAGCACTCAATCGGCGGCCGCCACCGCGACGGCCGCCGCGACGGTGGTACTCGTGCTGATTGCCGGCGCGTACCTCGAATCCCACCTGCGGCTGTTGCGCCGGGGGCGCGAGCGTCCGTCATCGGTGGTCGCCGTGCCGTTGTTCGCAGCGGCACTGGCCGTCGCTGCCGTCGCCGCCGCGTGGGTTTTACTCGGCAAACCTCCCACCGTCGCCACGTTGGTCGTGTCGGCCGGCCTGGGCGCCGGCGCGGGCCTGGCCGCCGCGATCGGGGCGGGCCAGAGCGGCCGTCGTGTCCGCGATGAGCGCGCGCGGGGCAGCCGCGGTTAGGCCCCGGATCGGGTGTCGTCGACGACCGTCTCGTCGGCGTCGGTTCCGGCTACGACGGCGGTTTCTTCATCGTCATCATCGGGACCGACCTGATCTTCGTCTTCGTCTTCGTCTTCGTTCTCGGGCGTGGGCGAGAAGTAGCC
>JAVXWV010000689.1:0-7344 GCA_032230775.1 Mycobacterium sp.
ATGCTCGCCGACCTCAAGGACATGCAAACGCCGGACCCACAGACATTCGTCGTGACCCTCAAGAAGCCGGTAGCACCGTTCCTCGACTACCTCGCCTCTCCATACGGGCCACTGATGACCAGCCCCACCACCGTGGCCCAGCACACCGCCGGTGACGACCACGCATCGGGATGGCTGGCATCACATACCGCAGGAACCGGCCCCTACGAACTGACAGAGGCGGTGACGGCCAGCCACTACACGCTGACCGCCAACAAGAACTACTGGGGACCCCCTCCCCAGATCACCATCGTCGCTCTCCCGGTGATGACGGCCACCGCCGTTCAACGTCTCCAACTGAGTACTGGCCAGCTCGACATGATCCTGCACGGGTTGTCCAAGGGCGACTACGAGGAGTTGGCCAAGGGCCCGAACACCGAGGTGCTGCAGCAGAACGCGTTGGTGAAGGCGCTCATCATGGTGAATCCGGACTCGAAGGTGTTCGGCCCTCCCACAGCGCGGGAAGCGCTCAGCGCCGGGCTCGATCAAACCGCATTGACCACAACGGTATTCGGCGCACAGGGTTCGCCTTCGACGCAGTTCTACCCAACCGGAATGATGCCCGACGGTGCGGTGCCTGACCAGCACAACTTCGACCCGTCGAAGTTGGCCGCACTCGGCAGCAAGGGCGGCGCCGTGGAGATCGGGTTCCCGACTGGCGACAGCACACTTCAGGATCTGGCCAACCAAATCCAAGTGGTCCTTCAGCAAGCTGGCCTCACCGCGACAATTCGCGACTTCCCCTCGGCCCAGTTCTTCGCCTTGAACGCACACCCCGAGCAGCGACCAGATTTGTTGCTCGCTTCGTGGAACCCCGACGCCGCACATCCCGATACCTGGTCGCGGATCTATCAGTACACGAACGCACCGGTCAACCTGCAGGGCTGCTCGGTCCCCCAAGCAGACAACCTCCTGGATGAGGGCAGCGCAGAACCCGATCCTGCCAAATCGCAAGCCCTTTACGTCGAGGCCGCCAAGGCGTACCGCGATTCACTGTGTTGGGTGAACCTCGCAGACCTCCACAACACCGTCGCCTCCCGCAAGGGTTACTCCAACTGGCAAGGTCAGCCCGCGTGGATGTGGGACACCGACTTCTCCACCCTCAAGTTCAAGGGATGAACGGCGCCGACGTGGGCACACGCAGCGGCGCTGATGTACCGACCGATACCAAAACCATTAATTCTCAGCGCAGTACAGGAAACACCGCTCGCGGCGCTCAGCGCCGCATCGAGATCATCGACGCCGCAATCGCGGTCATGGCCGAGGTCGGACTGGCCGGACTTTCGATGCGTGTCGTGGCCAACCAAGCCCAGATACCCCTTGGCGCGTTGAGCTACTACTTCGACGACAAGTCGGACCTGGTCGCCCAGGCCTTTCAACAACTGTCCGACCGTGAGATCGAACGCGTTGTCCGCACCGCTGACCGGCTACAACCCACGATGCCCGCAGAGCAACTCGCAGACATGGTGGCGGACATGATCATCGACGGATTCACTTCTCCGCAAGGGGCAATCGTCACCCGTTACGAGCTGGTGACGGAAGCCAGCCGAGACGAACGTCTCCGCCCCATGTTCGAGGCGTGGTATGCCGCGATGGTGCCTGCCCTCAGCCGGTTGTTCCGAGATCTGGGCTCGCACCAGCCCGAGCTGGATTCCCGCACCGTCATGGCGGTGATGGCGGGGCTGGAGATCGACAACCTCTACCGGCCACTGGGTCCGGTGGACAAGCGCCGAATCCGCGCGACCCTCCGGCACGCGTTCCGCGCGGTGACCGCATTGCACGACAACACATGATCACGCAGCCCATCATCAACGAAGGCGGAACATAGATGGCATTCACCGGATTTGGCCCGGACATCACCTTTCTCGGTGTCCCCCGCTGCGATCTCGACGACGCGTCGACTTACGCCGACGCCGACATCGTCATCCTCGGCGCACCCCTCGACGGCGGAACGAACTATCGCTCCGGCACACGTTTCGGTCCGTCGGCCCTGCGCCAGGCATGCTACCTGCCGCAGGACGGTTCCCGTCCGAGCCTGGCGTTGCGCGTCGACGGCCTCAAGGACCTACGGGTGTATGACGCGGGGGACGTCGAGTTCTACAACGGGAACATCGAGCAGGCAGTCGAGTTGATCGAGGCGGACGTGTTCAAGATCTCCTCGGCAGGTGCCATCCCGATCATCCTCGGCGGTGACCACACCATCGCCTGGCCCGACCACACCGGAGTGGCACGCCAGCATGGCTTCGGCAAGGTATCGATGATCCACTTCGACGCCCACGCCGATACCGGTGACATTCACCTGGGTTCCCTTGTCGGACACGGCACCCCGATGCGACGGCTGATCGAGTCCGGCGCACTACGCGGTGATCGTTTCCTGCAATTGGGGTTGCGCGGATACTGGCCCGACGAACCAGTCCTGCAATGGATGGCCGCTCACGGCCTGCGATCGTATGAGATGACCGAGATCGTGACGCGCGGCCTGGAAACCTGTCTGACCGAAGCATTCGACATCGCTACCTCCGAATGCGAAGGCGTCTTCCTGTCCGTCGACATCGACGTGTGCGATCCTGGGCATGCGCCAGGGACCGGAACACCCGAACCGGGCGGCTTCTCGGCTCGCCAGCTGCTCGACGCCGTCCGGCGGATCTGTTATGAACTTCCGGTCCTCGGGATCGACGTCGTCGAGGTCTCTCCCCCGTACGACCACGCGGACATCACTGCCCTGCTCGGTAATCGTGTTGTGTTGGAAGTGATTTCGGCAATTGCTCGGCGCAGGAAGGACAAGGCGCAAGGCACTACCTGGGATCCCCGTCAGCCGCTGTTGGAGGGTCGCGAGGTGGACGAGCAACTGCGTCTGATCGCCGACGGCGAAGAAGCCCGCCGGCGTGGCGAGGGGACACCGCGACCCCACCACCACTAGCTGTCGCTACTGCCCCGCCACAGCGAGGTCGGGCACGAAGCTGCGCTGTGCCCACTGGAACACCTGCCACGCGGCGACCTCATCGAACTCGTCGTGCACCCGCCGGGCCGACTCGGGCCCGATCGGGCGGCCGTCAGGTGCCTTCACCTGCACCTCGGCGCAGCGTTCCATCAGCAGGAAGTAGCCGACCGCTGCGTCGACGGTGGCGCCGACAGTCAGCAGCCCGTGGTTGCGCAGGATCACCGCGCGGGTGCCGCCGATCGCCGCCGCGATCCGCTTGCCACCGTCTGTCGACCCGATGCTGACCTCCTCGTCGTCGAAGATCTCGTGATCGCCGAAGAACGCACACGACTCCTGCGAGATCGGCTCGAGCTTGGTGACGTTCGCCGAGAACGGCGTCCCGTAGGGCGTATGGCAGTGGGCGGCGGAGACGATCTCGGGCCGTGCCTCGTGCACGGGCGCGTGGATGTAGTACGCCGCCATGTTGATGTGTCCGCCGCCCTCGATGCTGCCGTCGTGGCGGACCAGCACCAGGTCCTCGGTTGTCATGTACCGGAACGGCACACCGTAACGCCCGAGCCAGAAGCAGTCGGGTCGCTCTGGGTCACGCGCGGAGATGTGTCCATCCCCGAGGGAACCCCAGCCCATCGCGCCGAACACGCGATAGGCCAGCGCGAGCCTGCGCTTGCGGTGTGCTCGTAGCCCGACGGGATCCGCGATGTCGGGCTCGTAGGCCGCCGGGTCGAGAAATTGACGGTCGGTCGTCGTTTCAGGCATCGGTGTTCAATCTCTCATATTTAGCGGTCGTGCGCCTTTTCGATATAATATCGAAAAGGTTTCAATTGTTGTCGGAGTTGAATGGAGCAGTCGTGCCGAATTGCGCCCGCGTCCTCGTCCTGGTCGAGCCCGACCCCGACGTGCCGCCGCCTCCGCTACATCTGATCCCTGGCGACGTCGAGGTGGTCCAGATCGACTCCGCCCCTAGTGACGAGCAGCTGGCGGGCGCGTCGGTGCTGTACATCTGGGACCACCGCTTCGCTGACCTTGCCCCGCTGCTGCGCCGGACAGACGAGCTGCGCTGGGTGCACGCCGCATCGGTCGGGGTCAACCGGCTGATCTGCCCCGAGCTGGATTCGGTCACGCTCACCAACTCGCGCGGTGTGTTCGACACATCGATTTCCGAATGGGTACTCGCGGCTGTGCTCGCGCACGTCAAGGGACTGGGAGACACCTGGGCGCTGCAACGAGAGGGCACCTGGCAATACCGAACGACCGGACGGCTGGCCGGGACCCGGGCCGCGGTGGTTGGCACTGGCTCAATCGGCCGGGCCATCGCCGATCGGCTCGCCCGCCTTGACGTCCATGTCACTCTCGTCGGCCGCACCCGTGACCTCGATCCGGAATTCGGGACGATACGAAGCTCTGATGACCTCGTCGCGGTGGCCGCGGACGTCGACCTGCTCGTCCTTGCCGTGCCGCTCACACCGACAACCACCGCGCTCGTCGGGGCCGAGGTGCTTGGCGCGCTCGGGCCGCGCGGGTTCGTCGTCAACATCGGGCGGGGACCGACCGTCGTCGAGTCCGACCTGATCGACGCGCTGCGGGCCGGGACCATCGCGGGCGCGGCGCTGGACGTGTTCGAGGTGGAGCCGCTGCCTGCAGGCTCGCCTCTGTGGTCGATGCCGAATGTGCTTGTGTCGCCCCACATGTCCGGCGACTACGTCGGCTTCGAGGTCGACATGATGAGCGTCTTCACCGACAACCTCCAACGGTGGCTGCGTGACGAGCCGTTGCACAACGTCGTCGATACGGCTGTCGGATACGTGCCGCGCTGACCGCACCAACCCCCATCAGCTGACCTCCTCGACCTTCTCGTACCACCGCTTGCGAGTGCCGACTTTGGCCCGCAACTTCCAGCGCCGCGATTTGGGTGCCGCGGCCAGGTGTGCCCGCAATGTCTCGATCTGCATCCGGACCCGCGCCGCCACGTCCGGGTCAAGGCTGGGCCGCTGCACCGACTCGTGCAGCCGGGCCAGGTTCAGGTCGGCCGTGTACCAAAACCCCCAGTCGTCGCAGAGCACATCGCGGATCCGGTTGAGGTCGATCTGCCCTGCCGATTGCAACCCGATCCGGTGTTCACCGAGCAGTACCGTCAGGTCGATCAGGTCATTGGCCGTCATCTCGTGGATCTGCAGCTTCGAGAGCACAAGGTCGGCCAGCGAAATGCACGGGTCGGCCAGTTCGAGTCGGTCGGCGAACTTGATGGAATGGGCCATCACCAGGGTGTCCATGAAGACGTCGACCTTGATGCCCGTCTCAGGGTGGGCGAAGATCTGCCTCTTGATGCCCCACTCCCGCAGGCCGCGCGCCGCCGGGTCGGCGAGGTAGCCCTGCGCTTGGAAGAACGCATCGATTCGTTGGTGATCGCGGTCGCGTCCCCAGAAGTCGATGTCGTAGAACGGACGTCGTCCAAGCACACGCATGAACACGTTGTGCTGAGGGCAGTGCAGATGTACGGCCACCGACCCGGTGATCCGCAGTAGCAGCGACTGCTGCGCGGCGGACCCGACGAGACGGGTGGCCTCGCCGGGTATCCGCTCGGCCCGAGTAATGGTCGCGGCGTCCGTCCCGTTCATTACTCGACCGGAATCTCGCTGAACTGGCCCTTGATGTCGGCACCCTGCCGGGCACGGTAAACCCGAAACGCTGCGTACCAGATGAGCGCGAATACCGTGACCGCGATCGTCATGACCTCCGAAAGGTGGTTATTCGCACCGTAGTTGGCGTCAACCAACAACCGGTAGAAGACGAACGCCACGCAGACGAACGCGATGACGCCGATCACCGAAATCACCGGTACCTTCCCCCACCGGTATGCGATCGACGAGGACTCGAAATCGCGCTTACGTCGGAACGGAAAGATGACGGCGGCCAGGCAGACGCCCATGAACGGGATGCACTGTCCGAGGAAGCCACCGAGCACCAGGATCGAGTCCGTGAACGAGTAGAGGCAGTTCCAGATCAGGGCGATCGCGGCCGACAGAGCCAGAGCCCAAGTCGGGCTGTGGAACTTGGCCGACACCGACGAGAACCACCTAGGCGCCATCCCGTCGAGCGACCAGGCCAGCATGCTGCGAGTCGAGACGATCAACGAGCTGGCACCGACGAAGAACAGCAGCGAAAGGACCCAGAGGCTGTTCACCACGGTGAGTATCGGATTGCCACCGGCGATTCCGGTGTACAGGTTGACGTACGGGGCCGCGTTGAGAGGGAACTGGTCCGGCGGTACCTCGGTCGATGCGAGCATGAACGCACTGCCGAATGCCATGCGGTACAAGAACATCAGCAGCATCATCGCCACGCCCATGGTGACGATGGCGAGCGTCATGCCCCGCAGCTGGCTTCGTTGTCCGTCCTTCACCTCGCCGCCGAAGCTCACTGAGAGGACCGCGAACCAGAGCGAGAACGCCGGCCATGCGGCGTAGAACGCGGTCTGCGGCAGGCTGAACGGATGGCTGGTGTCGCCTGCGGCCTTGATGACGTTGTCGTAGGCACCCGCACCTGCGGCGGCATCGAAGTTGTGATGGAAGTCGAGCACGCCGGTCGCCGCCAGGGCGAGGGTGACAAACGTGACCAGCAGGCTGACCACCGTCACGTAACTGGCCCACCGCTGGACCTTGAAGTACACCCCGGCGCCGCGGTACTGCACGAACGAGAAGACACCGATCACGAGCAAGCCGCCGATGAACAGGCCCCACTTGCCAGCGAAGAAGTTGCCAGCGTTGATCAACCCGGCGCTGTGTTCCTGCACGCCAAGCGAACTCAGCATGGGCGCGATCCCGAACTTGGCGAGGAAAGCCCCGTTGACCCCGGTGTAGAAGAGCTGCCAGAAGACGAGAGACATGCTCAGCGCGATACCAGCGACGGGATGCAGGATCCTCGACATGAACACGTAGTCGCCGCCCGATCGCGGATACACCATGCTCAACAGCGCGTAACACCCCGCGATGAAAAGCCCTGCCACCGTGGCGATCAGGGTGGCCAGCTCCATCGACGCACCCGGATAGAACTGCCAGGCCGCGACGATGAAGATGATGTAGCCGAGGGCGATCTGCTGCCACCCGTAGAACATCACGTCGTCGGTGCGGACCTGGCGAACCAGGCCCGAGCTGGCCCGGGTGAATACCCCTGGGGCACTGGGAACCCCGGTGTTGACGGTCGGTGCAGCCATGTGATCAGCCCCTTACCAGGCTCGTGTTGACAAGCCCGTGTCGTTCGTCGAAATCGATGAGCAGGCCGCCAAGGACCCCCTCGCTGTACTCACTGCCTGGGTTGCCGATCGGCACCCCGTCCAGGTCGCGGACTCCCCGGGATTCATGGATGTG
>JAVXWV010000246.1:0-10668 GCA_032230775.1 Mycobacterium sp.
TGGGTCGGGTTCGCGAACCCGCGGTAGCGCACCTGTTGGAGAAGCCATTCGGATTGATCGGCATCCCCGACACCGTTCTGCACACGGTGTCGTTCGTCATCGCGATCACGATCGTGGTGGTGTTGCACGTGTTACTCGGTGAGATGGTGCCCAAGAACATCGCGCTCGCAGGCCCGGAGTCGGCGGCCATGCTCCTGGTGCCGCCATATCTGCTGTGGGTGCGCGCCGCGCGGACCGTCATCGCGTTCTACGACTGGTGTGCGCGTGTGGTCCTGCGCGCCTTCGGTGTCGAGGCGAAATCTGAGCTTGAGAACGCGGTTTCGACAGTCGAGCTGTCGGAGATGATCGCCGAGTCGCTTTCGGAGGGCCTGTTGGATCCCGAGGAGCACAACCGGTTGTCGAGGGCCCTGCGGATCCGCAACCGCGTGGTGGGCGATGTCGCGGTGCCCGTCGGTGGGGTGCACGCGGTGCCGGTGGCTGCCGATGGTTCCGGCCCTACGGTGGCGGCAATCCAGCGCGCACTGGCGGAGACCGGCTACTCGCGCTTCCCCGTTGTCGACCGGTTCGGCGATTTCATCGGATACATGCACGTTAAGGATGTGCTGCCTCTGGTCGACGACCCCGAAGCGGTGCTGGACTCGTCGATGGTGCGGGCACTGCCGCAAGTGCCCGCGTCGTTGCCGCTGCCCGATGCCCTATCGCGACTGCGGCGCGACAACAGCCACCTGGCGCTGGTCACCGATGATGACGGGGTGATCTCGGCGATGGTCGCGCTGGAGGACCTTGTCGAAGACCTTGTCGGCGCCGTTCGCGACGGGACGCACCGTGGCTGAGGTGGTGCTCGACGAGACCGACTGGCTCGACCGCGAGCGGATGCACCACAAACGGGTGGACGACTTTTGTGAGCCGCATCGCAGGCGGGCCGTGACAGGTGAGGCCCACCCGGTGTGGGACTTCCTGTTCACCTACTACAGCCTGCGGCCCCGGCAACTTCGGATCTGGCACCCCGGGTTCGGAGTGGCGCTCGGCGGTGCGGGGGGGCAGCGCTACCTCGGCCGAAGCGGCTACGCCCGCGGGCACGACGGTGTGAAGGTGACCCGCGAACACCTGCTTGTGCGGGTCGACACGGTGCGATTCATCGCTCGGCTGTTGCGCGCGACGGCATCCCGCCCGGCGCGGCTGAACTGCTTCGGTCTGCACGAGTGGGCGATGGTCTACCGGGCTCCGACGGTACGACACGCCGAGGTGCCGCTGCGGCTCGGCTCCGCAGCCACCGATGCTGTTGTCGAGTCAATGCCGTTGCGCTGCAGCCACTTTGATGCCTACCGCTTCTTCACCGAGCCGGCGACACACCGCAACGCCGAGACACTCACCCGGGAGAGCCAGGTCGCGGCCGAACAGCCGGGCTGCGTGCACACAGCGATGGATTGCTACAAGTGGGCATTCAAGCTTGGCCCTCTGGTTGAGTCGGGGCTGGTGATGGACTGCCTCGAGCTGGCAGCCGATGCCCGTGCACTGGACATGCGCGCCAGCCCCTATGATCTCCGCGACTACGGATTCGCCCCGATCGCCGTCGAAACGCCGGCCGGTCGTGCCGAATACGTCCGGGCACAACAGAGCGTCGTTGACCGGGCCGCGCCGTTGCGGGCCACCCTGGCCGACCGGTGTGACCTGCTTCTCACGGCAGCTGCTGCCAAATAGCGCCAGTTACCGGTGGGTAAGCTGGATCGACGGCTTTAGGGAGGAAAAATGACCGACCGCGTGACGGTGGGGAACTTGCGCGTCGCACAGGTGCTGCACGACTTCATCAACAACGAGGCGCTTCCGGGCACCGACATCGACCCTGACAGCTTCTGGGCGGGGGTCGACAAGGTCGTCACCGATCTAGGCCCCCAGAACCAGGACCTGCTGGCCCGCCGTGACGACCTGCAGGCGCAGATCGACAAGTACCACCGCCAGCATGTGATCGAGCCGCTCGACCCCGAGGGATACAAGCAGTTCCTCACCGACATCGGTTACCTGCTGCCCGAGCCCGACGACTTCACCATCTCGACCGCGGGTGTCGACGACGAGATCACCACGACGGCAGGCCCCCAGCTGGTGGTGCCCATTCTGAACGCCCGGTTCGCGCTCAACGCCGCCAACGCCCGATGGGGTTCGCTGTACGACGCGCTATATGGCACCGACGTGATCTCCGAGGACGACGGGGCGGAGAAGGGCGCCGGCTATAACCAAGTCCGCGGCGACAAGGTCATCGCATACGCACGTCGATTCCTCGATCAGGCCACGCCGCTGGCATCCGGCTCGTGGAGCGAAGCCACGGGCCTCAAGATTGACGACAGTGAGCTTCTGATCGACCTGGGCGACGGGCTTTCGACCGGATTGGCCGAACCAGAGCAGTTCGTCGGCTACACCGGCGAGCTCGGCTCTCCCACGTGGTCCGTGTTGTTGAAGAACCACGGCCTGCACATCGAGATCCTCATTGATCCCGACTCCCCCGTCGGCTCCACCGACGCAGCGGGCATCAAGGACGTCGTGCTGGAGTCCGCGATCACCACGATCCAGGATTTCGAGGACTCGGTGGCCGCCGTCGACGCCGACGACAAGGTGCTCGGTTACCGCAATTGGTTGGGGCTGAACCGCGGCGACCTCAGCGAAGAGGTCACCAAAGGTGACAAGAAGTTCACCCGCGTGCTCAACGCGGACCGGACCTACACCACACCGGACGGCGGTGAGCTGACGCTGCCCGGGCGCAGCCTGCTGTTCGTCCGCAACGTCGGTCACCTGATGACCAACGACGCGATCGTGGACGCCGACGGTAACGAGGTGTTCGAGGGCATCCAGGACGCGGTCTTCACCAGCCTGATCGCGATGCACGGCCTGAAGGCCGGCGACGGCAACGGCCCGTTCGTGAACAGCCGGGCCGGCTCTGTCTACATCGTCAAGCCGAAGATGCACGGACCCGACGAGGTGGCGTTCACCTGCGAGCTGTTCAGCCGGGTCGAGGACGTGCTCGGGCTGCCGCAGAACACGATCAAGGTCGGCATCATGGACGAGGAGCGGCGCACCACCCTCAACCTGAAGGCCTGCATCAAGGCGGCCGCCGATCGGGTGGTGTTCATCAACACCGGCTTCCTGGACCGCACCGGCGATGAGATCCACACCTCGATGGAGGCCGGGCCGATGATCCGTAAGGGCGCGATGAAGGGCACCCAGTGGATTGCGGCCTATGAAGACCAGAACGTCGATATCGGGCTGGCCACCGGGTTCTCGGGGCGCGCGCAGATCGGCAAGGGCATGTGGGCGATGACCGACCTGATGGCGGACATGGTCGAGCAGAAGATCGGTCAGCCGAAGGCAGGCGCCACCACCGCGTGGGTGCCGTCGCCGACGGCGGCCACCCTGCACGCCATGCACTACCACGAGGTCGACGTGTACGCGGTGCACAAGGAGCTGGAAGGCAAGCGGCGCACCAACATTGATCAGCTGCTTACTGTTCCGCTGGCCAAGGAGCTGGCGTGGGCGCCCGAGGAGATCCGCGAAGAGGTCGACAACAACTGCCAGTCCATCCTTGGCTACGTGGTGCGGTGGATCGACGCAGGCGTCGGCTGCTCGAAGGTGCCGGACATCCACGACGTCGCACTGATGGAAGATCGTGCGACCCTGCGCATTTCCAGTCAGCTGCTGGCTAACTGGTTGCGCCACGGGGTGATCACCGAAGACGACGTGAAGGCAAGCCTGCGCCGGATGGCCGCCGTCGTCGACGCCCAGAACGAGGCGGATCCGGAATACCAGCCAATGGCACCGGATCCCGAGGGCAGTGTCGCGTTCGAGGCTGCGCAGGAGCTGATCCTGTCCGGCGGCACACAGCCCAACGGCTACACCGAGCCGATCCTGCACCGTCGGCGCCGCGAATTCAAAAATAAGGCAGCCGGAAACGGTGCCTGAATCGACAATGACCGGCGGTCGAACCGAGCGCAAGGGCTTAAGTGGGCAGGCATAGCATTCCCGATCCCGGGGATTCGGCCGGAAAGGGCTTACCCGAGGACCCCCCGACCCAGCGCTTCGGTCGACAAGAACCCGACGAACCCGACTTCGGATATCGCGAACCTGAGTATGACCGGCCCGGTTACCGTGAACCCGCCTACCCCGCGTCAGGCTATGCCGAGGGCGACTACGACGAACCCGAATATGTCGGACCCGGATACGACGAAACCGATTACGACGAAACCGATTACGACGAGCCGGATTACCACCGAACCGGTGGGGCCGCTCCGCCGCCGCGGTCGTCGGGGCATAGGCACAGCGGTGAGTGGGAAGGCGGCGAGTGGACCGGCAGCCACCGTGCGGTGGCGGCCGGCAGGCGCGGAGTCAGCCTCGGCGTAATCGGGGCGCTGGTCGCCGTTGTCGTAGTGGTCGCTGCGGTCATTCTGTGGCGATTCTTCGGCGACGCGCTGTCCAGTCGCTCCGACGCGGGCGCCGCCCGCTGCGTGGACGGCGAACTCGCCGTGGCCGTCGTCGCCGATCCGTCGATCGCCGATCAGGTCAAGACGCTGGCCGACACCTATAACAAGGGTGCGGCACCGGTCGCGGATCGGTGCGTGAAGGTGGGTGTCAAGCCCGCCGACCCCGACCAGGTCGTCAACGGCTTCATCGGCAAGTGGCTGGCGGAACTCGGTGAGCGTCCCGCATTGTGGATCCCAGCCAGCTCGGTGTCCGAGGCGCGGCTCGAGGCTGCGGCAGGTGCGCAGACCGTGAGCGACAGCCGATCGCTGGTCACCTCACCCGTTCTGCTCGCCATCCGGCCGCAGCTCAAAGATGCGCTAGCCCAACAGAACTGGGGCACACTGCCGGGCCTGCAGACGAATCCGACGGCGCTGGATGGTTTGAACCTGCCCGGCTGGGGGCCACTGCGGCTTTCGTTGCCGCTCAGCGGCGACGGCGATGCGTCGTATCTTGCGGCCGAGGCGGTAGCGGCTGCAAGTGCGCCCGCAGGCGCACCAGCGAGCTCCGGGACCGGCGCCGTCAACACGCTGGTTGGGGGTCAGCCCAAGCTCGCCGACAACAAGGCGTCCACCGCAATGGATGCCCTGCTGGGCGCCACCGACCCGGCCACCGCACCCGTGCACGCCGTCGTCACCACCGAGCAGCAGTTGGTCCAACGTGCCGCATCGCTGCCTGATGCAAAGAACAAGGTCACTTCGTGGCTGCCACCGGGCCCGACGGCCATCGCGGACTTCCCGACGGTGCTGCTCAGCGGCAACTGGCTGTCGCAGGAACAGGTCAGCGCGGCCAGCGAATTCGCTCGCTTCATGCGCAAACCCGAGCAGCTGGCGGAGCTGGCCAAGGCAGGCTTCCGCACCGAAGGTGGCACGCCGCCGAAGAGTGATGTCACGAGTTTCCCTTCGGTTTCGACGCCGCTGTCGGTGGGCGACAACGCGATGCGGGCAATGCTGGCAAACACCCTGACCGCACCGGTCGGGAGTCCCGCCGTGACGATCATGCTCGACCAGTCGATGCCGACCGATGAGGGCGGCAAGTCGCGGCTGGCCAACGTGGTAGCAGCGCTCAACGCGCGGCTGCAGGCGCTGCCCCAGAACGCCACGGTGGGGTTGTGGACGTTTGACGGCACCGAAGGCAGATCCGAGGTGAGCACCGGCCCGTTGTCAGACCCCGTCAACGGACAGCCGCGCTCGGCGGCGTTGACCAACACACTGAATGCGCAAACCGCGTCAGGCGGGGGTGCGGTCTCGTTCACCACGTTGCGGATGCTCTACACGGACATGTTGACGAATTTCCGGCAGGGCCAAAGTAATTCGATCCTGCTCATCACGGCTGGCCCACACACCGACCAGTCGCTTGACGGCAACGGGTTGCAGCAGTACATCCGGGGCGCCTTCGACCCGGCCCGCCCGGTCGCGGTAAACGTCATCGACTTCGGTTCTGATTCCGACCGCGCCACCTGGGAAGCCGTTACGCAGGCCAGCGGCGGCGGCTACCAGAACGTGGCCAGCTCGGCGGGGCCGGAGCTCACGACGGCTGTCACACAGTTCCTGGGTTAGTTGGCCATCGACAGCAGGCTCAGTGCTGCGCGGGTGAACACGTCGGGCACCTCCACCTGCGGGTAGTGCCCGACACCCGGTAACTCCACAACGTCTGCGGCAAGACGTAATTCACGCAGTCCGTCGAGCACGTTCGTGGTCGCCACCGGGTCGTCGAGTGCCCACAGGAAGCTCAGCGGTTTCGGCCAGTCCCGCACCGCGCCATGCCAGCGGTCCGCGTAGCGCTCACGCTCGTCGAGGTACGAGATCAGCAGGTGGGCGATGCGATGGCCGCCGTTGTACGACATCAGCGCCCACTGCGCGTCGGCCTCCTCTGCAGACAGCGGGTGCTCCATACTGAACAAGCGTGCGAACTCCCGGCTGAACATCGTCTTGCTGGAAAGCCGTGCCGCAAGCGCACCGAAAGGACCGCGCAACAATTTCTGGACGGGACGCAGGCTGGCGCGCCGCAGAATCACGCTGCCGTTGCTCAGCACCACCCTCTGCAGCTCGAATGGCAAGCGACCCTGCAGGTCTCGGGCGAGCAGCTCGGTCGTGACCGATGTCCCCATATCGTGTGCGACGAGTACCACCGGACCAGGCGCCGACGCGGCGACGACCTCTTGCACGATGTCGGCCTGCTCGAGCAGGCTGTAGCGGTGCGGCCGGGGTTTGTCCGACAGCCCGAAGCCGAGGAAGTCCAATGTCAGCCACGGCCGCCCGGCCAAATGCGGTACCACCATCCGGTAGTCGTACGAGCTCGACGGGTAACCGTGCAGCAGCAACACCGTCGGGCCATCGCCGGGTGCCCGGCGGGTGAAGACAGTGCCCGCGGGCGTTGTCAACCACCTGCCACCGTCGCGCCACTCGGCCACGCTTGATGGAAGCACTCGTCCAGTGTGTCGATTGTTGCGGCAACTACTCGCGTTTTGCCGCAACAAACGACACATTCGCAAGCAGTCGCTAAGCGAACGCCTCCACCGGCGGGCACGAGCACACCAGGTTGCGGTCGCCGTAGGCGCCGTCGATGCGGCGCACCGGCGGCCACACCTTGGGCCGGAATCCCTTGCCGAGCGGGTAAGCCGCCTGCTCGCGGGTGTACGGGTGATCCCAGTCGGCCACCAGCAGGCACTCCGCGGTGTGCGGCGCGCCGCGCAGCGGGTTGTCTTCAATAGCCCACGCACCGGAGCCGACCTGATCGATCTCGCGGCGTATCGCGATCATCGCGTCGCAGAACGCGTCCACCTCGGTCAGGCTCTCGCTTTCCGTCGGCTCGACCATCAGTGTGCCCGCCACAGGAAAGCTCATCGTGGGTGCATGGAAACCGTAGTCCGCCAGGCGTTTTGCCACATCGTCGACGGTGACACCGGTGTCCTTGGTGATGCCGCGCAGATCCAGGATGCACTCGTGGGCCACCATGCCGTTCTCCCCCGTGTACAGCACCGGGTAGTACTCGTCGAGGCGCCTGGCGATGTAGTTGGCCGATGCGATCGCGGTCAGCGACGCGGCGCGCAGCCCGGCTGCGCCCATCATCCGGATGTAGGCCCAGGTGATCGGCAGGATCGACGCCGAACCATACGGCGCCGAGGACACCGTGTACTTCTCCGGCAGCTCCTCGGCCAGCGGGTGACCGGGCAGGTACTTGGCCAGATGCTCGCGCACCGCCACCGGACCGACACCGGGACCGCCGCCCCCGTGCGGTATGCAGAACGTCTTGTGCAGATTGAGGTGGCTAACGTCACCGCCGAACCGGCCCGGTCGGGCCAGCCCGACCAAGGCGTTGAGGTTGGCGCCGTCGACGTACACCTGGCCGCCGACGTCGTGCACCGCCGCGCAGATCTCGGCGATGTCATGCTCGTAGACGCCGTGCGTCGACGGGTAGGTGATCATCAACGCCGACAACCGATCCGCGTGCTCGGCCACCTTCGCGCGAAGGTCGTCGAGGTCGACGTCGCCATTGCCCCGGCATGCCACCACCACGACCCGCATGCCCACCAACGCGGCCGACGCCGCGTTGGTGCCGTGCGCGCTCGACGGGATCAGGCAGACGTCGCGGTCGGGCTGGCCGCCCTCGGCGTGATACGCCTGGATCGCCAACAGACCGGCGTACTCCCCCTGTGAACCCGCGTTCGGCTGCAACGACACCGCGTCATACCCGGTGATACCCGTCAGCCAGGACTCCAGGTCGGCGATCAGCTTGCGCAGCCCCGGGGTGTCCGACGCAGGCCCGAACGGATGCTGGCGGGAGAACTCCGGCCAGGTGATGGGCTCCATCTCGGCGGCCGCGTTGAGCTTCATCGTGCACGATCCGAGCGGAATCATGCTGCGGTCCAACGCAATATCCTTGTCGGCCAACGACCTGAGATAACGCATCATCTCTGTTTCGGTCCGATAGAGCGTGAACGCGGGATGGGTGAGGAATTCCGAGGTTCGGGTGGCGATGTCACACCGCGCCGGATCAGCCGGTGCGGCTCGGAACGCCTCGATCACCGCTGCGACGTGCTCGTCGGTGGTGGCCTCGTCGCATGAGACGGAGACGTGGTCGTCGTCGACGCGCCACAGGTTGATGCCCTTCGCCTTGGCCGCCGAGACCACGTCGTCGGCACGGCCTGGAACTCTGGCGAGCACGGTGTCGAAGTACGTGTCATGGACAAGAGCGTCGCCCAATGCGCCTGCGATCGCCTCGGCGCGGGCGTGCACCCGGTGCGCGATCCCGGCCAGCCCGTCCGCACCGTGATAGCTGGCGTACATGGCGGCGATCACCGCAAGCAGCACCTGCGCGGTGCAGATGTTGCTGGTGGCCTTGTCGCGGCGGATGTGCTGCTCGCGGGTCTGCAGCGCCAACCTGAAGGCAGGCGAGCCATCCGCGTCTACGGATACGCCGACCAACCGGCCCGGCAGCTGCCGGGCATGCTTGGCGTGCACTGCGAGGTAGCCCGCATGCGGGCCGCCGAAACCCATTGGCACACCGAAACGTTGGGTGCTGCCGAACGCGACGTCGGCACCGATGTCACCGGGCGGGGTGATCAGCGTCAGCGCAAGCAGGTCGGCGCCCACCGCGACCAGTGCGCCGCGCTCGTGTGCCTGATCGACCAGTCGACTCCAGTCATTGACGCATCCGCTGGCGCCGGGGAGCTGCGTGATGACCCCGAAGAAGTCACCGTCGGGCAGGCCGGCGCGGAGATCGGTGGTGACGATCTCGATGCCAAGCGGTTCGGCACGGGTGGCGAGCACGGCCGCGGTCTGGCGGTACACGTCGGCATCGAGCACCAGCCGGCGAGCTCCATTTCCGCGCACCGCGCGGTGCATCAGCGTCATCGCCTCTGCGGCGGCGGTGCCCTCGTCGAGCATCGAGGCGTTGGCCACCTCGAGCCCGGTCAGATCGGCGACCATCGTCTGGAAGTTCAGCAGCGCCTCCAGCCGGCCCTGGCTGATCTCCGGCTGGTACGGGGTGTAGGCGGTGTACCAGGCGGGGTTCTCAAGTATGTTGCGGCGCAACACCGGTGGCGTCAGCGTGTCGAAATAGCCCTGCCCGATCATCGACACAGCGACGGTGTTGGAGTCGGCCATGGCGCGCAGTTCTGCGAGCGCCTCCTGCTCGCTGGCTGCAGGCAGCAGCTGATCGAGGCCCGGCGCGACGCCGTCGTCGGACAGCGTGTCGAGGATGCCTGCGGGCAGCGCCTTATCGGCCAGTTCGTCGAGGGAACCCACTCCGATGGTCTTGAGCATGGTCGCGACGGCATCGGCATCCGGTCCGATGTGGCGATCGGCGAAGTTGGGTTGGTTGTGATCGAACACTGACGTGTACTCCCGACGCGTTGAGGCTCAGAACCGCTGGTTCCTCCCCCTCTGTCGTCAACCCGTCCCGGGCGCCTGAGAGATTCGGCGGCCTTGCGCGAAGGCACCTTTCCCCATGGGCGGGTAAGCAGCTTGCTTACCGCTTTCCAGAGGCATCGGGGCCCGTGCGGTCCTGGGTGCCTGAGAGGTTGACGGAGAGGTGTTGCTCCTTCGGCGTCCGTGACTGGCCGTCACGGAACTCTCCCGCACAAGGGCGATGCGCTGACGATTCTACCCGGGAGTTAGCCGATCTTGCGGTCGCGGTGTTTGCGGCGCGATGCGAGTTCGTCCTCGGGCTCGGCGATCGACTCGCCACCGTCGGCGCGCTCACCTGGGAAGTCGGCGATCGCCCCGGTCAACTCGCGCATGGCGCCGGACACGGCAATGCCGAACACACCCTGGCCGCCCTGCAACAAGTCGACGACTTCCTCGGCGGACGTGCACTCGTAAACCGTGGTGCCGTCGGAGAACAGCGTGATGTTAGCCAGATCGCGCACGCCGCGCTGACGCAGATGGTCGACGGCGACGCGGATGTTGTGCAGCGAGATCCCGGTGTCCAGCAGCCGCTTGACGATCTTGAGAACGAGGATGTCCTTGAACGAGTAGAGCCGCTGGCTACCCGAGCCGGCCGCGCTGCGGATGGAGGGCACGACGAGCGAAGTCCGCGCCCAGTAATCCAGCTGGCGGTAGGTGATGCCTGCGATCTGGCATGCGCTGGGGCCGCGGTAGCCGACGAGCTCGTCGGGCACCGAGTCGTCGGGGAACAGACCGGCCTGCACGGGTTCGCTGG
>JAVXWV010000337.1:0-8214 GCA_032230775.1 Mycobacterium sp.
TCTTCCCTGACCGGCCGCTGACCAAGAAGCCCGCCGAAACCCGCATGGGTTCCGGCAAGGGCAGCCCGGAGTGGTGGGTCGCCAACGTCAAGCCCGGCCGAGTGCTCTTCGAAATCAGTTACCCCGATGAGAAGATCGCGAAGGAAGCGCTGACCCGCGCGATCCACAAGCTGCCGATCAAGGCACGCATCGTTACCCGAGAGGAGCAGTTCTGATGGCAGTGGGAGTGTCGCCAGGCGAACTGCGCGAGATGACCGACGACGAGCTGAAGGACAAGCTGCGCGAGTCCAAGGAAGAGCTGTTCAATCTGCGCTTCCAGATGGCGACCGGTCAGCTCACCAACAACCGTCGGCTTCGTACGGTGCGACAGGAAATTGCGCGTGTGTACACAGTGCTGCGCGAACGTGAGCTGGGTCTGGCTTCCGGACCCGCCGGTGAGGAATCGTGATGGCAGAGAAGACAGCAGCTAAGGGCACCGGAGCCGCAACAGCAGCTAAGGCCACGGAGAAGGGCCCGAAGTACACCCCGCCCACCGAGAAGCCGCGCAATCGGCGGAAGACCCGCATCGGGTACGTGGTGTCGGACAAGATGCAGAAGACCATCGTGGTCGAGCTCGAGGACCGCGTGCGTCACCCGCTGTACGGCAAGATCATCCGTACCACCACGAAGGTGAAGGCGCACGACGAGAACGGCATCGCCGGTGTCGGCGACCGGGTTTCGCTGATGGAGACCCGCCCGCTGTCGGCCACCAAGCGCTGGCGGCTCGTGGAGATCCTCGAGAAGGCCAAGTAGCACACGGCTTTACGCACACAGACCCCCGGCGCCGAGTCGGGGGTTTTGTGTATCTGAGCTGAGCTGCCTACTTCTTGGCCTCGCGCCACTCTCGCTCGAACGGCAGCCGCCACGCGTTTGGCGCGATCAGTTGGTGAATCGCGTTGGGGCCCCAGGTCCCCGGCGGGTACGGCTTGGACGGCGGCGGGTCGGCCAGCAGGCCGGCCGATCGTTCCCACAGCGACTCGATGCCCTCGGCGGTGGTGAACAGCGTGTGGTCGCCGCGCATCGCGTCAAGGATCAACCGCTCGTAGGCCTCGAGCACATGCCCGACGGAGTCGATCTCCTGCGTCGAGAACTGCATCGACAGCTTGTCGAGTTTCATTCCGGGCCCCGGTCGCTTCCCGTAGAACGACAGCGACACCTTGGAGTTATCGGCGAGGTCGAACGTCAGGTGGTCCGGACCTTGGGAGCCGACGCCGGAGCCGGGCGGGAACATCGTGCGCGGCGCCTCCTTGAACGCGATTGAAATGATCCGAATCCCCTCGGCCATCCGTTTGCCCGTACGCAGATAAATGGGCACCCCGGCCCAGCGCCAATTGTCGATCTCGACCTTGAGCGCTATGAACGTTTCTGTATCGGAATCTCTTGCCACGCCGTCCGTCTCGCGGTACCCCGTGTACTGGCCACGGACCACGTTGGCCGGGTCGATCGGCAACATCGACCGGAACACCTTGTTCTTCTCCTCGCTGATCGCGCGGGGCTCCAGTGCGGTCGGTGGCTCCATCAGTACGAACTCCATCCCCTGGAACAGGTGCGTCACCACCATGTCCTTGAAGGCGCCCGTGCTCTCGTAGAAGTTGGCGCGTTCGTCCAGGCCCAGGGTCTCGGGGATGTCGATCTGGATGTGGTCGATGAAGTTGCGGTTCCAGATAGGCTCGAACAGGCCGTTGGCGAACCGGAATGCCAGGATGTTCTGCGCGGCTTCCTTGCCGAGAAAGTGGTCGATGCGGAAGATCTGCCTCTCGCGGAACGTCTCGTGCACAAAGTTATTCAGCTCGACGGCGCTGGCAAGGTCGGTGCCGAACGGCTTCTCCATCACGACGCTCGCCCGGTCCACCAGTTTCGCATCACGCAACATGGTGATCACCGCGCGGGCGGCCTTCGGCGGCACCGACAGGTAATGCAGGCGACGGACGTCGGACCCTAACTTCGCTTCGGCTTTCGCGACGGCGTCGGCCAGCGCCTGGGGGCCCGCGCCCTGCGGCACGTAGTCGACGGTTTCGGCGAAGCGGGTCCACTGCTCCTTCGTGAGCTTGTGGGTCCCGAAGTCCTCGATGGCCGACTTGGCCAGCTTGAGGAATTCGTCTCTGGTGAAATCCTCCAGCGAGGTCGCGACGATCTCGATGTTGGGCGTCAGCTCGGACTGGTCAAGAAACGCCAGGCCGGGGATCAGTTTTCGTTTTGCCAGGTCGCCCGTCGCGCCGAACAGCACGACAACGTGCGGGTCCACGGAGAAGTCGTCTTGACCATAGGGGCGTGAACCCGGAGCCGGATAAGCGATGGTCTGCGCTTTACTTGTCGCCACGCTCGGCATACTTCCACCGCCGCAATCTCCCCGCAGCGCTACCGGCTACGTCGCCACCACCAAGTCACAGGCCGGACGGCCGTTCATAACCGACGGCGGCAGTGGTGATGAGTTCGTCGACGAGCCACTGGGCCACGCCGACCGGGTGGGGGTGCGAAAGCCCGAGCTAGGTGACCTTCGCCGCGATGCCGTCGAGCAGCTGACCCAGCCCCGAGCGGAACTCGGCCGCAGGGTCGTCGTTCTCCTGGTCGAACACGCCTGCCTCTACGGCCGCCGTCAGCGCAGGGAACCTGTCGGCGGTCAGCAGCCGTCGAAGCAGCGCGGGGTAGTTGGACAGGTTGGTCTGGACGGCCTCGATGTCCAGCGCTGCGGCGCCGCGGACGTAGTGCAGTACCGCCATCACGGCGGCCAGCTTGTCCCGCTCGGCGAGGCCGGTGGCGCCAAGTGCAGCAAGCCCGGCATCCAGCCACGCCAGCTGTCCTGGGTCCGCGGGCGGGCCCGCGGCGGCGGTCTGCAGGATCCACGGGTGCCGGTGGTAGATATCCCACAGCCCGTCCGCCCAATCGGTAAGCGCGCCAGGCCAATCCGACGGATCGGCTGGCGTCGGTGGTGGCTCCGGCGCGGTCGACAACATGAACGTCACCAACTCGTCCTTGTTGGCGACGTGGCGATACAGCGACATGGTGCCGCAGCCGAGCCGCTCGGCCAGTCGCGCCATGGACAACGCGCCGAGGCCCTCGGCCTCGACCAACTCTATGGCCGCCGCGACGATCGCTTCGCGGCTCAGTCCGCGAGTGCGCCTGGCAGGCGGTGCCTCGCGCCACAGGATCTCCAGCACTCGGGGCAGCGGCTCGTCGGTCGTCATCACCCGTCAGCCTAAACGCTAGGTGAACCGGTAGCGTATGCCGTACGCTTTTGCGTATGGCATACGCATCACCTGCTCCGAACAAGAAGTGGCCAGCCCCAGCCCTCGCCGTTGTCGTCGTCGCATTCTTGGCCTACTCACTTCCGCCGTACTTCACCGGCGGGACTCGGGTGCCCGCGACGTTTGCGTTGCACTATCCGCTGCTGGTGGGCCACGTCATGTTCGCCAGCGTGGCGATGGTGACGGCGGTGGCGCAGATCTGGCCAGGGCTGCGCGCGCGCCGCCCTGCCCTGCACCGGCGGGTCGGGCGGGTCTACGTATGCGCGGCGATCCCCGCCGCGCTGTGCGCCATGGTGATCGGGGCTGCGACGCCGTTCGGTCCGTTCCTCGCCGTCAGCAATGTCTTCCTCGCGTCGCTGTGGCTCTGGTTCACGGTCAACGGCTACCTAGCCGCCCGGCAACGGCAGTTCGCGCAGCATCGGCGGTACATGATCCTGAGCGCGACGCTGGCGTTGTCCATCATCACGAACCGGATCTGGACACCGATACTCGTGATCGCATTACTGCCTTTGCAGGACAGCGTTTTTGGGGGCAGCGAAGAGCACTTCGTGTGGTGTGTGGCCGGCATCGGCGCGTGGTTGGGCTGGAGCATCCCGTTCCTGACGGTGCGACGGTGGCTGAACCGCGGAACCGTAATGTCGCTGTCGTCAATTTCTCAGTTAACCGATACGCCGCGGGTGTAGTCTCCGTCCGATCGTCAACGACACGGCGATCCGAAACCCGGGACGAGGCTGCCATGGCGAAGGAATTCAACGGCAAGATCGAGCTGGACATCCGGGATTCCGAGCCGGACTGGGGTCCGTACGCCGCGCCGACGGCATCCGAGGATGCGCCCAACGTCTTGTATCTGGTGTGGGATGACACCGGCATCGCGACATGGGACTGCTTCGGCGGGCTGGTGGAAATGCCGACCATGAGCCGCATCGCCGAACGTGGTGTGCGGCTGTCGCAGTTCCACACCACCGCACTGTGCTCGCCGACCCGCGCCTCGTTGCTGACCGGTCGCAACGCCACCACCGTGGGAATGGCCACCATCGAGGAGTTCACCGACGGTTTTCCCGGCTGCAACGGGCGCATCCCGAACGAAACCGCTCTGCTGTCAGAGGTTCTCGCCGAGAACGGCTACAACACCTACTGCGTCGGCAAGTGGCACCTGACGCCGCTGGAGGAATCCAATCTGGCGTCAACGAAACGACATTGGCCGTTGTCGCGGGGCTTCGAACGGTTCTACGGCTTCATGGGCGGCGAGACCGACCAGTGGTACCCCGAACTCGTATACGACAATCACCCAGTCGCCCCGCCGGGGTTGCCCGAGGACGGCTACCACCTGTCAAAGGACATCGCAGACAAGACGATCGAGTTCATCCGCGACGCGAAAGTGATCGCGCCCGACAAGCCATGGTTCTCCTACGTCTGCCCAGGGGCTGGGCACGCACCGCACCATGTGTTCAAGGAGTGGGTCGACAAGTACGCGGGCAAGTTCGATATGGGCTATGAACGCTATCGCGAAATCGTCCTCGAGAACCAGAAGAAGCTCGGCATCGTCCCGCCCGATACGGAACTTTCACCGGTCAACCCGTACCTGGACGTCAAGGGACCCAACGGCGAGCCGTGGCCTCCGCAGGACACGGTGCGCCCATGGGATTCGCTCGGCGACGACGACAAGCGGCTGTTCTGCCGGATGGCCGAAGTATTCGCCGGCTTCCTGAGCTACACCGACGCCCAAATCGGCCGCATCCTCGACTATTTGGAGGAATCCGGCCAGTTGGACAACACCATCATCGTGGTGATCTCCGACAACGGCGCCAGCGGCGAGGGTGGTCCGAACGGCTCGGTGAACGAGGTCAAGTTCTTCAACGGCTACGTCGACACCGTGGAAGAAGGACTCCGGTTCATGGACAACTTGGGTGGACCGGAGACCTACAACCACTATCCGATCGGCTGGGCGATGGCGTTCAACACCCCCTACAAGCTGTTCAAGCGCTACGCCTCCCACGAGGGTGGCATCGCCGACACCGCAATCATCTCCTGGCCCAGGGGAATTGCCGCCCACGGCGAGGTGCGCGACAACTACGTCAACGTCTGCGACATCACCCCGACGGTGTACGACCTGCTCGGGATAACACCGCCTGCCACCGTGAAGGGCATCGCCCAGAAACCGCTCGACGGTGTGAGTTTCAAGGTGGCCCTTGATGATCCGGCCGCGCCAACGGGCAAGCAGACGCAGTTCTACGCCATGCTCGGTACGCGCGGCATCTGGCATAAGGGATGGTTCGCAAACACCGTGCACGCCGCAACACCCGCAGGCTGGTCGCACTTCGACAAGGATCGCTGGGAGTTGTTCCACATCGAAGCCGACCGCAGCCAGTGCCGCGACCTTGCCGCCGAGAACCCCGACAAGCTCGACGACCTCAAGGCGCTGTGGCTGAGCGAGGCGCAGAAGTACAACGGGCTTCCGCTGGCGGACCTGAACATCCTCGAGACGATGACGCGGTGGCGGCCCTACCTGGCAGGCACCCGGGAGTCGTACTTCTACTACCCCGGCACCGCCGATGTCGGCATGGGTGCCGCCGTGGAGATCCAGGGTCGGTCGTTCGTGGTTCTCGCGGAGGTCAGCATCGACACCACGGGTACCGAAGGGGTGATCGTCAAACACGGCGGCGCGCATGGCGGGCATGTGTTGTTCATCCAGGACGGACGACTGCAATACGTCTACAACTTCCTCGGCGAAGAGGAGCAGCAGTTGTCCTCGCCGGACGCTGTGCCACTCGGCATGCACACGCTCGGAGTTGCCTTCACGCGTACGGGCACGGTGGAGGGCAGTCACACCCCGCTCGGCGACGTCGCGCTCTACATCGACGACGTGGAGGTGGCCTCGCGCTCGGGCATCAGGATCCACCCCGGCACGTTCGGCCTGGCCGGCGCGACCCTGAGCGTCGGGAAGAACGCCGGATCGCCTGTGTCGCGCGCGTACAAGGCGCCGTTCCCCTTCACAGGTGGCACCATCGCTCAGGTGAACGTTGACGTGTCGGGCAAGCCGTATGTGGATTTGGAACGCGAGTTCGCACGAGCATTCGCGAAGGACTGATGAGACGGGTTGGTTTGGTCACGCTCGGGCTCGCTTGCGTGGTGGCGGGTTGCGTCCGAACCAGCGAGGGTGTGCCCGTCGCCGCCGATTCCGGCACGACGGCCTCGTCGTCGGCTCCGTCGGCTCCGTCGGCGACGAGCCAGCCAACGCAAGAGTCCGACCCTTCCGCGTTCGGCGTCGTCCCGACCAAGAGGGCGCCGGTGCCGCCGAACATCGTTGCCTGCTCGCAGCCGATCAAGCCGGGCGTGCGGATGGCCGCCCAAGTCAAAGACCCGCACGCGCCCAAGATCACCGTCGGCGTTCCCGAGGGCTGGTCGATGTCGGCTGGCTCTGGCGATGTCGGTGGCCAACTGGCCGGGCCGGACGGGATGACGGCGACCGTCACGATCGCCCAGACCCAGCTCGATCCTGCAGCCGCGTTCAAGAAGTACGCCGACGACCTGATGGAGGAAGCGGCCGTCAGCAGCGTCAGCGTGCTGCCCGGCCAACTTTGCGAGTACAGCGGACAGAAGCTGATGGGTGCGTGGTCCGATACGCCCCAGAACGCCGTCGAATTCAAGGACCGCATCGCGCACGTCTGGACCAACAGCGGCATCGACTATCTCGTTTCCGTGCACGTGCAGGCGCCGACGGATACCGCCGGATTCGATGACGCCGCTTCGGTTCTGACTGAGGACTTCGAGATCGTCCTACCGTAGAGCCATGCTTACCGAGCTCGTCGAGTTGCGGGGCGGGTCCTTTCGGATGGGCTCTACGCAGTTCTATCCAGAAGAGGCGCCGGTGCACGCCGTGACCGTCGGCGCCCTCGCCGTCGAGCGGCATCCGGTGACCAACGCCCAGTTCGCCGGATTCGTCGCCGACACCGGTTATGTCACCGTCGCCGAGCAGGCGCCGGACCCCGCGCTGTATCCGGGAGCGGCTGTTGAGGATCTGGTGCCGGGCGCGCTGGTGTTCCGGCCGACGGGTGGTCCGGTGGATCTGCGCGATTGGCGGCAGTGGTGGGAGTGGGCGCCCGGCGCGAATTGGCGCCACCCGTTCGGCCCGCAAAGCACTATTGAGGACCGGCTCGACCACCCCGTGGTCCAGGTGGCCTATCCCGACGCGGTGGCTTACGCCCGCTGGGCGGGCCGTCGACTGCCGACCGAGGCCGAGTGGGAGTACGCGGCCCGCGGCGGCGCCTCGACCACTTACTCGTGGGGTGACGAGGTAACGCCTGGCGATCAGTTGATGGCCAACACCTGGCAGGGCCGGTTCCCGTACCGCAATGACGGCGCGCTCGGCTGGGTGGGCACCTCGCCGGTCGGCACGTTCCCCCCGAACGGCTTCGGCCTGATGGACATGATCGGCAATGTTTGGGAGTGGACGACGACGCAGTTCTCGGCGCACCACCGGCTCGACGGGCCGATGCAGTCCTGTTGCGGGCCTTCTGGAGCCGCCTGGCCGGCGACATCCGATCTAGCGCCGGACCCGGCGGTGAATCAGACGCTCAAGGGCGGTTCGCACCTGTGCGCACCGGAGTACTGCCACCGCTATCGCCCTGCGGCCCGCTCGCCGCAGTCACAGGACAGCGCGACGACGCATATCGGGTTCCGGTGCGTGGTCGGTCAGGCCGTTTCACCCTGACCGCCGAAGCGGACAGCCAAGGCGCGAAACGCGCCGGGAGCAAGCGCGCGCACGGTCGGGGCGATCCGAAGCCACCGCGGTCTCCACTCTTCGGCGCGGTCGCGCTGCACCGCTCGGACCACGGCGTCGGCCACCGTGTCGGCGGGTATCGGCCGGGGCCGTGTACGTGTGTAGGGACTGCCGCGCGTCTCGAAGAAACCCGTGTCGACGACACCGGGC
>JAVXWV010000366.1:0-13033 GCA_032230775.1 Mycobacterium sp.
CAGCAGCAGCGACAACACGAGCAGGATCGCAGGCACGTGCCGCCAGCGCGAGGGGCGTTTGGGCGCAACGCTTTCCAGCAACTCCATATTCGCGAAGCGCAGCATCCGCTTGTGCCGGGCCAGCTGCACGACGACGTAAAGCCCGATCAGCCCGAGGACTACGACGAGGAACAGAAGAAACCAAGCGTGTTCGAAACCCGACAGCGTCATCGGCCCGAGCAACGGTAATGTCATGTGCTACTTGTCATTTCAGTCGAATAGAGATCATTGGTGCTGTCTGCTGTTCGCGCAAGCACTCATCGGCCGGCCATGGCGCCGCTGCGCTTCCGGTTGGCGACGAACCGGACCACGTCGGCGATCCAATCCCGGTCGGTGCGCAGCGAGAGAAGCGGAGCGCCGCAGCGCCGCAGCGTTCGCGCGACCTCGGCCCGGTGCGCAGCCGCGGCCTTCTCGAAGTCGGCGCGCAGCTGCTCGTCGATGGTGAACTCGCGGGTGACGCCGGTTTCGGTGTCCTGCAGGATGACGTCGCCGATGGGGGGCAGTTCCACGTCGCGCGGGTCGAGCACTTCGATGCCGAGCACCTCGTGCCGTCCGGCAATGGCCCGCAGCGGACGCATCCAATTGATGGGGCCGAGGAAGTCGCTGATGATCACCGCCATGCCACGGCGTCGCTCGGGGCGCCGCAGCGCGTCGATGGCCGCGGCCAGGTCGCCACGTACGCCCGTCGGCGCCTTGGGCATGGTGGCGATGGTGCGCAGCATTTCCTGCTCGTGCATCCGGCCCGACAGCGCAGGCACCCGTCGCACCGCGTCACCGTTGGCGATGATCGCGCCGATCCGGTTGCCGCCCCCGCTGTTGAGGAACGTGATCGCCGCTGCCGCCGCCACTGCGAGGTCGCGCTTCTCGCAACCGACGGTGCCGAAGTCCAGGCTCGCCGACATGTCGATAACCAGCCAGGTCTCCAGCTCACGGTCGGCGATCATCTGCCGGACGTGCGGGTGGTTGGTGCGCGCGGTGACCGCCCAGTCCATCCGGCGCACATCGTCGCCGGGCTGATAGATCCGCGACTCCCCCGGTTCCGATCCCGGCCCGGGCAGCAGACCGAGGTGGTCACCGTGCAGCACGCCGTCGAGCTTGCGGCGCACCGTCAGCTCCAGCTTGCGCAGCGCCGCGGTCAGCGCGGGGTCACGGATCTCTCCGCGCTTCAGTGACGGCAGATCGACGGTGCGTCTAGGCCGGGAAGAGGTAGTCACAGAGCTATGTCACCGACCGCTGGCTGCGGCCGCCGCGGCGGGCATCACCGGCGGCACCGAATGGCCTTGCTGCGGAATCGCATTCACCTGCGGCATGGCCACCGTCTGCATGATCCGGTTGATCACGGTCTCGGCCGAGATCTCGTCGGCCAGCGCGTCGTAGGTCAGCACGAGCCGATGCCGAAGCACATCCGGAATGACCTCCACGACGTCCTGCGGGACGACGTAGTCACGGCCACGGACCAAGGCCAGGGCCCGCGACGCCGCGATGATGCCCAGCGAGGCGCGCGGCGAGGCACCGTAGGCGATCCACGCCTTGGCGTCGGGCATGCCGAACTTCTCGGGGTGGCGGGTCGCGGTGACGATACGGACCACGTAATCGACGAGCGCGTGGTGCACGAAGTTGTTGGACGCGACGTCCTGCAGCCGCAGCAGATCGCCGGGAGCGAGGATCTGCTTGGGCTCCGGCGGTTTGACACCCATCCGGTAGACGATCTCGCGTTCTTCCTCGGGCGTCGGGTAGTCGATGTTGAGCTTGAACAGGAAGCGGTCGCGCTGCGCCTCGGGCAGCGCGTAGACGCCCTCCTGTTCGATGGGGTTTTGGGTTGCCATCACCAGGAATGGCGCAGGCAGCGGGAACGTCTTGCCGCCGATCGAGATCTTGCGCTCGGCCATGACCTCCAGCAGCGCCGACTGCACCTTGGCCGGTGCACGGTTGATCTCGTCGGCGAGCAGGAAGTTGACCACCACCGGGCCGAGCTCGATGTCGAACTCCTCCTTGCCCTGGCGGTAGATCCTGGTGCCGACGATGTCCGTGGGCACAAGGTCGGGGGTGAACTGGATGCGCGCGAAAGTGCCGCCGACGACCTTGGCGAACGTCTCCACCGCCAGCGTCTTGGCAACACCGGGCACACCCTCGAGCAGCACATGCCCCTTGGCGAGCAGGCCGACCAGCATCCTCTCGACCAGTTGATCCTGGCCGACGATGATCCGCTTGACCTCGAAGATCGCGCGCTCGAGGGTATGAACCTCCTGCTGGAGGCCTCCGTTGTTCGGCGGCGGGGCGTGGGAGCCGGGGTTGCCAGGGTTGTAGCCCTGGGTCGGGGCCTGTCCGGAATACCCTCCGGCGCCCTGCGGCGGCCCACTCGGTGACGTCATTGACGGTCCTTCCACATCTATTAAGACGCTGGTCGCAAGTGCGTCGGCCGGAGTTGGCCACACGCTCGCCGTCAACTATTCCAGGCAGTTCGGAATCCGTCGACGTTGCCCAGCGAAGTGTCGCCCGGTCGACGGGCATTCATCACTAGTGCTCAGGATTAACTCAGGCCCCGCTCAGGATTCGATAAAGCGGACCAGGTGCGCCGACATCCCGGCGGTACGCACCGGGCTGACGGTGACATGCCCCGCCGCGCTGGACGCCTCGAGCATCCGACCGCCGCCGAGGTAGATGGTGACGTGCTGGGTGCCACCCGGGCCATAGAAGATCAGGTCTCCGCGCTTGGCCTCCGACGGCGATATCGGCCGACCTGCGGTGTACTGGTCGCCGGAGTATTTCGGGATCTGCACCCCGACGCCTGCGAACGCGTAGCGCGTCAGACCCGAGCAGTCGAAACCGATCTTTCCCGCATCGTCATCGACACCCGCGCTGGGCCCCGTTAGCGACCCGCCGCCCCATGAATACGGCACCCCCATCTGCGACCCGGCCCTGCGGATCACGTACTCGATCGCCTGCGGACCCCGCACGCGCGAACCCGGGGACACACTGCCGGTATTCGGCGAGCCGCCAAGGCCAATGCTCGCGAGGAACTGCTGGCCGAGATTCTGGGTGGTTTGAATGGCCACCTGAGTCGCTTGAAAGGATGCGTTCGCGATCGCCACAGGATCACCGGGCGCGCCAGCGCTGAGAACTTTCGGCAGCGTCGGATCCCATTGCCCGTCATCGGGGGCGGCCATGGCAGGCGCGGCCAACCCGAGTAACAGTCCGGCAGCGACGAGTAGTGCCATTGCTATGCGGCGCAGAGGAATCACCATTCGATCAGTCGGGTCACGTAGGGGGTCATGCCGCTGGTGCGCACCGGCGATACCTTCACCGTGGACCCCGTGTACGGAGCCTCGAGCATCTGGCCGTCGCCGAGGTACATCGCGACGTGCTGGCTGGCGTTGGGTCCGTAGAAAATCATGTCGCCGCGACGCATTTGCGAGGACGGGACCTTGCGGCCCGCGTTGTACTGGGAGCCGGAGTAGTGGTCCAGCTTGATGCCGACGCCTGCGAACATGTACAGCATCAGGCCCGAGCAGTCGAAGCCGACTGTGCCTGCGCCAGAGTCGATTCCGCGGCTGGCTCCTGCAGCGTTGCCGCCACCCCACGAGTACGGCGTGCCCCTCACGGCGAGGCCGCGGTTGATGACGTACTCGGTGGCCTGCCTGCCGTAGACGCGCGGAATCGCACCGTTCGTATAGCCGCTTGGCGTCGGGACGAGGCCGAGCTGCTGCAGGAAGTTGTGGCCCATCTGCTGGGTCACCTGTGCCGACGTCGACATGTAGCCCAGGATCGTGTTGATGATCGCAACCGGGTCGCCGCTGACGAACGCGCTGGGGATCGCAGGCAGCGTGGGATCCCATGCGGCGTCCCATTTGCCGCCGCGCGCTTCACGCGCACCGGGTGCGCGGTCCCAGTTGGCCGTGGCGTCTCCGCGGGTGGCCGCGGCGGGTTGAGCGGCAGGCTGGCCCGTCACCGGCGCCGACCAGTTTCGCGCCTCGTTGAGCTTGGCCTGCGCGGCGGCGCGTTCGGACGTCAATCGGTTCAGCTCGGCCTGTTGCGATCCAAAGGTCTGCTGCGCCTGCGTCAGTGCTGCGACAGCCGCCTGCTGGCTGGCCTCCGCATCCGCGACGGCGCTATCGGCGTTCTGCTTGGCCAGCCGCGCGGCCGATTCCTTATTCACCTGCTCGGTGCGGGCCCGTTGGAGATTCGTGATCACCTGCTGCGAGCTGACCGACAACGTCTGTCCGGCGGCCGCGGTGTTGATGATGTCGGCCGGATCGCTCGCGCTGAGGTACGAACCGGACGGGCCGTTGACGTACGTTGCGGCGGCGAAGGTGTCGAAGCGCTGCTGCGCCGCGGTGATCGCGGTGTTGGCCTCCTGCACGCGCTGAGCGCTGGCGTCGACTTCCTGCTGGGCGGTGGCCGCGTTGTCCCGTGCAGTCTGCACGTCGACGATCGCTTTGTTGACGCCTTCCTGCTGCGCCTGGATGGCGGCGCCGAGGTCCTGGAGCTTCTGGTCGGCATTGGCGACCGCGGCCACGAGGCCCGCGATGTCGGGGCTGCCGGGTTGCGCGACGGCCAGCGCGGGGGTCGCGAGAAGCATTCCGATGACAAGCGGAATCACGCAGGCCCGAAGGGTGCGTCTCATTCGACTCGAATCTCCTATGGCTCAACGCGAACGTGCCGGCACATTCGTGGGCGCCTCTGAAGAGTCACAATAATCACAACTGCAACATCAGCCACCAATTGCACGGTACGTCACATCTGACGCTAAGGAAACTTTAGTCACAAACTACAAGTTTGTAATTGAATGTAGCGTTATCGAATGGTGACGTTTGAATTTGCCGAGCTGGGCCCACACCGAAAGAAGGGGACGTGAATGGCTCAGTCGGCGGCGTCGGACGCGGTGTCCGCCGCGGCGGCGCGTTTGCCACGAACCTGCAGAATGCGGGTGGCGACGACGGCCACCACCACCGCAAGCACTACGACAATCGTGAATGGCGTCCAGGGAAAGTGCTGCGTCGTCAACTCACTGGCGAAATTCTTCGACGACTGCACCGGATCGCCCGTCTTGGCGACGTCCTGGCCGGCTTCCAGAGTGACGCGGTCGAACGTCGTGCTGTAGGTACCGGCGAACCACGGGCTGATCGCCAACACCGTAGATCCCGGGTTGGCGTGGCCGACCTCGGTCGCGATATCTCGCAGCGGGGTATCGATTGGCGGGTTCTTCTCGATGACCACGATCTTGAGGTCGATACCCTTTTGCTTGGCCTCTTGCACGACCTGCCGGAGCGCGGGCACATCGGCGGCGTCCGCAGCCGGTACGCTCACCCCGCCGTCGGCGACATCGGCCTTGACCTGATTGATGTCCACATCGGGCGGAATGTACGTCGGCAGAAATGGGATGACGTGCGGTCCGGTCACAGGGGGCACGGTACGCGATGTGTGGGTATGTGGGTGGAAGCACGCGCTCGTTCGGACAAGACTAAAACCACGCATGGGGTTCCATACAGGACAAGCGTACTGTTAGGATTGTGAGCGCCGACGACACAGCCCGTCGCGGCGATATCTAGCCGGGAGTTGATGTGAGCAGCAAAGATTCGGTCAATTCGTTTGGGGCCCGCGACACACTCAAGGTCGGGGACAAGAGCTATCAGATCTACCGCCTGGACGCGGTACCCGGTACCGAGAAACTTCCCTACAGCCTCAAGGTGCTCGCCGAGAATCTGCTGCGCACCGAGGACGGCGCCAACATCACAAAGGACCACATCGAGTCCATCGCGAAGTGGGATCCCTCGGCCGACCCGAGCGTGGAAATCCAGTTCACGCCTGCCCGGGTGATCATGCAGGACTTCACCGGAGTCCCCTGCATCGTCGACCTGGCCACCATGCGGGAGGCGGTGGGCGACCTCGGCGGTGATCCCGACAAGGTGAATCCGCTGGCCCCTGCCGACCTGGTGATCGACCACTCGGTGATCGCCGATCTCTTCGGTACCGCGAACGCGTTCGAGCGCAACGTCGAGATCGAGTACGAGCGCAACGGCGAGCGCTACCAGTTCCTGCGTTGGGGCCAGGGCGCCTTCAACGACTTCAAGGTGGTGCCGCCTGGCACCGGCATCGTGCACCAGGTCAACATCGAGTACCTGGCCAGTGTGGTGATGGAGCGCGACGGTGTCGCCTACCCGGACACCTGCGTCGGCACCGACTCGCACACCACGATGGAGAACGGCCTTGGCGTGCTGGGCTGGGGTGTCGGCGGTATCGAGGCCGAGGCCGCAATGCTAGGCCAGCCGGTCTCGATGCTCATTCCGCGGGTGGTCGGGTTCAAGCTCTCCGGCGAGCGCCAGCCGGGTGTCACCGCGACCGACGTCGTGCTCACCGTCACCGAGATGCTGCGTAAGCACGGTGTGGTCGGCAAGTTCGTCGAGTTCTACGGCGAGGGCGTGGACGAGGTGCCACTGGCCAATCGCGCCACGCTTGGCAACATGAGCCCCGAGTTCGGCTCCACCGCAGCGATTTTCCCGATCGACGAGGTCACCATCGACTACCTGCGGATGACCGGGCGCAGCGAGCAGCAGCTGGCGTTGGTCGAGGCCTACGCCAAGGAACAGGGCATGTGGCACGACCCCAAGCACGAGCCGAAGTTTTCGGAGTACATCGAGCTGGACCTGTCCGACGTCGTCGCGTCGATCGCCGGGCCGAAGCGCCCGCAGGACCGCATCGCGCTGACGGACGCAAAGACGGCCTTCCGCAAGGACATTCACAACTACGTCGAGGAGAACCTGCCCGCGGAGCACACCAAGCTCGACGAGGCGGTCGAGGAGAGCTTCCCGGCCAGCGATCCCGCGGTGCTGTCGTTCGACGACAACGACACCTCGGTGCCCTCGGCGGCCGTCAACTCGAACGGCCGGCCGAGCAATCCCGTGGACGTCAAGTGCGAGGGCCGCGGCGAGTTCATCCTCGATCACGGCGCGGTGGTGATCGCGGCGATCACGTCGTGCACCAACACGTCCAACCCCGAGGTGATGCTGGGTGCGGCGCTGCTCGCGAAGAACGCCGTCGAGAAGGGCCTGATGTCCAAGCCGTGGGTGAAGACCACTATGGCGCCCGGCTCGCAGGTGGTCACCGACTACTACAACAAGGCCGGGTTGTGGCCGTACCTGGAGAAGCTGGGCTTCTACCTGGTCGGCTACGGGTGCACTACGTGTATCGGCAACTCGGGCCCACTTCCCGACGAGATCAGCAAGGCCATCAACGACTGCGATCTGTCGGCGGCGGCGGTGCTGTCGGGTAACCGCAACTTCGAGGGCCGGATCAACCCCGACGTGAAGATGAACTACCTCGCGTCGCCGCCACTGGTCATCGCCTACGCGCTCGCGGGCACGATGGACTTCGACTTCGAGGCGGATGCCCTCGGGAAGGACACCGACGGCAACGACGTCTTCCTGAAGGACATCTGGCCCTCGCAGCAGGACATCAACGACACCATCTCCTCGGCGATCAACACCGAGATGTTCGTCAAGAACTATTCCGACGTGTTCAAGGGTGACGACCGGTGGCGCAACCTGCCGACCCCCAGTGGCAACACGTTCGAGTGGGACGCCAAGTCGACCTATGTCCGCAAGCCACCGTACTTCGACGGTATGCCCGCAGAGCCGACGCCGGTCACCGACATCGCCGGTGCCAGAGTGTTGGCGCTTCTTGGCGATTCGGTGACCACCGACCACATCTCCCCCGCGGGCAACATCAAGGGTGGTACGCCTGCCGCGCAGTACCTCGACGGGCACGGTGTGGACAAGGCCAACTACAACTCGTACGGCTCACGGCGAGGCAACCACGAGGTGATGATCCGCGGCACGTTCGCGAACATCCGGCTCAAGAACCAGCTTCTCGACGACGTGTCCGGCGGCTACACACGCGACTTCACGAAGGACGGCGAACAGGCGTTCATCTACGACGCCGCGCAGAACTATGCGGCGCAGAACATTCCGCTGGTCGTGCTTGGCGGCAAGGAGTACGGATCCGGCTCGTCGCGGGACTGGGCGGCCAAGGGCACCAGCCTGCTCGGCGTGCGGGCGGTCATCACCGAGTCGTTCGAACGGATCCACCGCTCGAACCTGATCGGCATGGGCGTGATCCCGCTGCAGTTCCCCGAAGGCGAATCTGCGGCGTCGCTGAAGCTGGATGGCACCGAGACGTTCGACATCACCGGGATCGAGGCGCTCAACGAGGGCAAGACGCCGAAGACCGTGCACGTCACCGCGAAAAAGACAGCGGATGACGGCACAGAGTCTTCGTTGGTCGAGTTCGATGCGGTGGTGCGCATCGACACCCCCGGCGAGGCGGACTACTACCGCAACGGCGGCATCCTGCAGTACGTGCTGCGCAACATGTTGAAGACGTAAGGGTCGATATGCCGCGGGTGACCGACGACCATTTGGCGGCACGCCGCCGCCAGATTCTCGACGGCGCCCGGCGGTGCTTCGCCGAATACGGCTACGACAAGGCGACCGTGCGGCGGCTCGAACAGACGATCGGGCTGTCGCGCGGTGCGATCTTCCACCACTTCCGCGACAAGGACACGCTTTTCTTCGAGCTGGCTCACGAGGACGCCGAGCGGATGGCGAACGTCGCCTCACGGGAGGGCCTAGTCCAGGTGATGCGCGACATGCTGGCCGCTCCCGAGGAGTTCGACTGGCTGGCGACCCGGTTGGAGATCGCGCGCAAGCTGCGTAACGATCCGGCGTTCAACCGCGGCTGGTCGGAGCGCTCGGCGGAGCTGTCGGCGGCGACCACCGCGCGCCTGCGCAAACAGAAGCAAGCTGGACGGCTGCGAGACGATGTGCCCAGCGCGGTTCTGCAGACGTACTTGGACTTGGTCCTCGACGGCCTGGTCGCGCGGCTGGCGTCCGGCGACGACCCCGAAAAGCTCAGCGGGGTACTGGACCTCGTCGAGGCCTCGCTTCGCCAGCAGTAGCGGTCAGCTGGCGCGTCTGCTGCGGTGGTTTGGACCGCCGCGGCTACGCATTGTCGTACCCGATTCACGCAGCATGCTGTGGATCGAGCCGTATGAGCGCCCGGTGGTAGCCACAAGTGTGCGGATGCTCGCACCCCCCTCGTAGGCACTTCGCAACTCGCCCAACACTTGGTCCCTGGACCTGTTCAATTTCTTCATCGGCACCTCCCCATTTTTGATGCCCCGACGTATACCCAGCGTAGGAACCCGCTACACGATCGCGGGCGGAATTGGTGAAATGTCAGGCCAGCTCGATCAGATCGCGATAGTCGTCGGACCAGAAGTCCTCGGTTCCGTCGGGCAGCAGCACCACCCGTTGCGGGTCCAGCGCCTCGGCGGCGCCGGGGTCGTGGGTCACCAACACCACCGCGCCGACGTAGGAGCGCAACGCGTCGAGGACCTGCTCGCGCGACGCCGGGTCGAGGTTGTTGGTCGGCTCGTCGAGCAGCAGCACGTTGGCCGTAGATGCGACAAGGCCCGCGAGCGCGAGGCGCGTCTTCTCGCCGCCGGACAGCGTGCCCGCCGGCTGGTCGAGCTGTGGACCGCTGAACATGAACGCGCCCAACAGTCCTCGCAACTCTTGATCACCGGTGTCGGGTGCGGCGTGGCGGATGTTCTGCCACACCGTCGCGGTGTTGTCGAGCGTGTCGTGCTCCTGGGCGAAGTAGCCGAGCTTGAGGCCGTAGCCGGGCTCCAGCCCTCCGGCGTCTGGTGTCTCCGCGCCTGCCAGCAGCCGCAACAGTGTCGTCTTGCCTGCGCCGTTGAGGCCGAGCACGACGACGCGGGAGCCCCGGTCGATCGCGAGGTCGACGCCGGAGAACACCTCAAGCGACCCGTAGTTCTTAGTCAGGCCCTTGACTACCAACGGGGTGCGACCGCACGCGGCGGGCGTCGGAAACTTGATCCTGGCCACCTTGTCGGCGACCCGTTCGTCGTCGAGGGCCGCCATCATCCGGTCGGCGCGGCGAAGCATGTTCTGCGCGGCAACGGCTTTGGTGGCCTTGGCGCCCATCTTGGCGGCCTGGGTGCGCAGGGCGGAGGCCTTGCGTTCCGCGTTGGCACGCTCGCGGCGGCGACGCTGTTCGTCGGTCGCGCGGGCATCGAGGTATTTCTGCCAGCCCATGTTGTACACGTCGACTTCACCGCGGACGGCGTCGAGGAACCACACGCGGTTGACCACGTCGGCGAGCAGGTCGACATTGTGGCTGATCACGACGAGCCCGCCGGTGTGCCCGCGCAGGAATTCGCGCAACCAGCCAAGCGAGTCGGCGTCGAGGTGGTTGGTAGGCTCGTCGAGCAGCAGCGTGGTCGCCGAGCCTGAGCCCGTATCCGACGCGGCGAACAGAATCCGGGACAGCTCCACCCGACGGCGCTGCCCGCCGGACAGGGTGTGCAGCGGCTGAGTCAGAACCCGTTCGGGCAGACCAAGACTCGCGCAGATGCGGCCTGCCTCGCTTTCGGCGGCATACCCACCGAGCGCGGCGAAGCGCTCCTCGAGCTGGCCGTAGCGGCGGATGGCTTTATCGCGGGTGGCGTCGTCGGCCACCTCGGCCATTAGGGCCTGTTGCTTTTCCAGATCTGACAGCAGGGTGTCGAGACCGCGTGCGGACAGCACCCGGTCACGGGCCAGCATGTCGAGGTCGCCCTCTTTGGGATCTTGTGGCAGGTAACCGATTTCCCCGGTCCGCGCGACGGAGCCCGCGTACGGTTCCCCTTCACCGGCCAGGATGCGCATGGTGGTGGTCTTACCGGCGCCGTTGCGGCCGACGAGCCCGATGCGATCGCCCGGCTGCACCCGCAGCGCGGCGCCCTCGGTGGATAGCAGCGTGCGCGCCCCGGCGCGGACCTCGAGGTCCGTTGCGGTGATCACGCTGCACTCCCCTTTGTTCTGATGAGTGGTTACTTGTCGTCGGTGAAGACCGCGGGACGCTTCTCGGCGCGCGCGGCGACCGCTTCCTCGAAGTTTGCGGTGAGCAGGCGCACGAAGAGTTGTCCCAGGCCCTCGGCCTGCATGTGCCCCTCTAGGCTAGCGGCGTCCAGTCCACTCCACAGTGTGCGCTTGGTCAACTCGATACCCGGCCGGGAGAACGCCGCCATCTGCTCGGCCAGCCGGTAGCACTCGTCGAGCAGGTCATCCTCGGGTACTGCGCGGGAGACCAGGCCGATGCGTTCGGCTTCGTCGGCGTCGACGTCACGCCCGGTCAGCATCAGCTCGAAGGCCCGCGACGAGCCGATCGCGCGCGGCAGTAGGTAGGACAGGCCCAGTTCGCTGGCGGTCAGGCCGTTGTTGATGCCCGCCGCGCGGAAATAGGCCCCTGACGCGGCAACTCTGATGTCGCATGCCAGCGCCAGGCACAGTCCGCCACCGATCGCGGCACCGTTGACCGCGGCGATGACCGGCTGGTGCGTCTTGCGCAGGGACAGGATGACGTCGTCGAGCACCTCCATCGACCGCAACGCAAACGTCGGCCGGGTGAGGCCGTCGATATGGGGCACCGAACCGGCCGATTTATGGTCGGCACCCGACGAGAAGCCGCGACCGGCGCCTGTGAGCACTATCACCCGCGTCGCGTTGTCGTAGGTCAACTCTTCGAGCACTTTTTTGAACGGAACCATGACGTCGAAGGCCATCGAGTTCATCCGCTCGGGCCGGTTCAGCGTCACCAGCGCAACGCCTGCCCGCGGATGGTCGACGAGGACGAAATTGTTTTGCTCGGTCACGGACTGCACGCTATCGCGTGCAACGGGCTAGTCCGGCTGACCGTTGTCCTGAGCGGCGACCGCAGCGTCGATGTCGAACTCCTTGATCCGCTGCACCAGCTCCTCCAGCTGCGCCGGTCGCAGGGCTCCGGCCTGGTTGAACACCAGCTTGCCCTTCTTGAAGGCCATCAGGGTCGGGATGGAGCGGATGTCGGCCGCGGCGGCGAGCTCCTGCTGCGCCTCGGTGTCGACCTTTACGTACGCGACGTCCGGATGCTCCTCCGCTGAGGCGGCAAACGTCGGCGCGAACTGCTTACACGGGCCGCACCACGAAGCCCAGAAATCCACCAGCACGATGTCGTTGTCGGTGATGGTGTCGTTGAACTCTTCTGCGGTGATGTCTCGCGTGGTCACGATCTTCCTAACGCTGGTGTCTAGCTGTGTGTTCCCACCATATGATCAGCGCAAACTGCTCGGCGGTGATCGGCGCAAGTCGTTGACCGCGTCCGGCAGGTGGCTGCGGGATGCGGGGTCGAGCTCCCCGAGCTCGTCAGGGTCTATCGGTCCGATACCCGCCGGCCGTCCGCTACGTAGTGTGCCAGCACCTGCCGGGCCGCGGAACCCGCGACGGCTGTTTGGCAAACGAAAGGCAAAGGGATGGAAAGGAATCGGGGCTCGGTCCCGCGTTCCGCGTACGATGCCCGTCATGACCCGCGTTGCTCGGCGCACCATGTTGGCCGCGATCGCGGCGGGGGTCGTGGCGGCAATCACCCGGCCGCCGGTGGCAGGCGCTGTCCGGCTGATGGTCCCACTGGCACGGATGCCTGCGCCGGTCGGCGTGCTGACAAGGCTGCCGGGTGCCGGCAACCAGTTGGCCCTCACCGTGGACGACGGTGTCAGCAGCGCGGTCGTCGCCGCCTTCGGCCAGTTCTGCCAGGACACCGGGACCCGAATGACCTTCTTCGTCAACGGCGTCAACGCGTCGTGGTCGGACAACGCGGCGGCGCTGCGGCCGATGGTGGACTCCGGCCAGATTCAGATGGCCAACCACACTTGGTCGCACCCTCACCTGAACCGGATCAGCCTCACCGCCGTCCGTGACCAGATCCAGCGCAACGCCGACTTCCTGCGCAACACCTACGGCGGCGACGGCACTCCCTACTTCCGGCCGCCCTACGGCGTGCACAACGCCGACACCGACCGGGTCGCCGCCGATCAGGGCTACAGCACCATCACCATGTGGAGCGGCGACCTGCTTGACTGGCGACCCGAGAGCCAAACCGCCCTTATTGCCAATGCGAC
>JAVXWV010000484.1:0-3281 GCA_032230775.1 Mycobacterium sp.
CGGCGTCGTCGCCGGTCAGTCGGGTCAGCGTGTAGCGCTGCAGGCCAGCGCTGTCGCGATCATCGAAGCGGAACCTCAACGTGAGGTCCTCCACAGCGTCGTTGTCGATGTCGATCCTGAACTCGTAGAGCGCTTCAGGGTGAAAGCCGGGGGTGGGAATGTCACCGGCGATTGAGCTGCAGACGTTCATGACGAACACGGTGCCGGACTGGCCGGCGAACACGTACAGATCGGTGATGTCGAGACGAACGTCAGCGCGAGCCAAGGGCGAATCCAGATGGTGTGACATGACTACTTTCCTCGGGTTGATGCGGAGCGGGTCAACGGCGACCTACTGCCGTTCATCGAACGCGAACAGCACCTTGCCACCCCGCTTGGGCGCCTCGGCGTGCTCTAATGCCCGGCCGTAGTCGTCAAGGCGGTAGGTGGCTTCGACGGGCACCGACAGCGAGCCATCGACGACCAACGAGCCCAGATACCGGTAGGTGTCAACGATCTCGGCGCGCGGCGCGTTGCTTAACCAGGTGAGCAGCCAAAAACCCGTGTGCCGCACCTCGCGTCCCAGCAGGTCGGCATTCGGCACCTGTGACGGTCCGCCAGCCAGCGATCCGTAGGTGACGATGGTGCCGCCGAAGCGCAGCGCGCCGACCAGCGCCGTCGCGGTGTCGGCCCCGAGGCCGTCGAGCACCAGGCTCAGCTGTTCGCCGTCGAGTTCGCGGGCGATGTCGGCAGCCAGGTCCGGCCCGCTGACCAGTAGATGCTCGCCGCCGGCGGCGCGCACCTCGTCGGCGGCCTCGTCGCGCCGTACCACATTGAGCGTCTTGAGTCCGCGCAAGTGCGCCAGCGCGATCACAAGGAGTCCGACGGCAGAGTTCGCGCCCGGCTGTCCGACCCAGTCGCCTGGCTTGAGGTCGACGAACCGGTTGAGCATTACGTGCGCGGTCGCCGGATTGATCGACAGCATGGCGAGCTGCAGCGGGTCGGCCTCCCGCGCGACCTCGACGACTTTGTCGTACGGCACGACGACTTTCTCCGCCCAGGTGCCGTGCGTGTAGGTGGGCAGCACGATCACCCGCTTGCCCAGGAGGCCCTGATCGGCCTGCGCCCCGGCGTCCACGACGATTCCGACGCCTTCACCGCCAAGCGGCGCAGGCGGTTCCGGTTTGGCGAAATACAGCCCGCGCACCAGCAGCAGGTCCGACGGGTTCACCGCGGCGGCCTCCATGCGCACGAGCACATCGCCGGCCCCGGGAACGGGATCGCGGTCGTCGCGCAGCGCCACCGACTCCGAGGGTGTCCCGAACTGTGTCAAAACCAGGTGTTTCATGGCCGGCTCCCGCCTAGCAATGTCATCTATCTAGCACTCGAATCTGCGATTCGCCAGTGGTCCAACGTATTAACTCGGGACGGCTTGGTGGCTGCGTGATCGACTTGCCCTGCGCGGACCAGTCTCGGAATAGACTTTGAGTTCAAGACCACATTTGAGACAACAGTCGATCCTGCGGGCCCGATGAGATTTGCCCAGGTCAGCAAGTCTCAATACTTCGTCTCGAAATACGCGTCTCGAATCGGATGAAGTTAGAGCCGCGCCGCCAGCTCGGTGCCCTGTTTGATCGCCCGCTTCGCGTCGAGCTCGGCGGCGACATCCGCCCCGCCGATGATGTGCGGCTCAATGCCGTTGTGCCGCAGGCCATCCTCGAGATCGCGCACCGAATCCTGTCCTGCGCAGATCACCACGTTGTCGACCTCGAGCAGGCGCGGGTCGGACCGCTCCTGGCCGAAGCTGATGTGCAGGCCGTCGTCGTCGATGCGTTCGTAGTTCACGCCGGACAACTGCTGCACGCCCTTGGCCTTCAGCGACGCCCGGTGCACCCACCCCGACGTCTTACCCAGGCGCTTGCCCTGCGCGCCTTTGGTCCGCTGCAGCAGATACACCTCACGCGCCGGCGGCGCGGGGATCGGCGTCGTCAGCGCGCCGCGCACCTCCTGCGGGTCGGCCACGCCCCACTCGGCCTTCCACTCCTTGAGATTCAAGGTCGGCGACTCGTCCGTCACCAGGAATTCGCTGACGTCGAACCCGACGCCGCCTGCGCCGACCACCGCGACGGTCTTGCCGACGGGCTTGCCCGTGATCGCCTCGGCGTAGGACAGCACCATCGGATGGTCGATGCCGGGAATGTCGGGCATCCGCGGCGAGACGCCAGTGGCGAGCACCACCTCGTCGAAGCCGGCGAGTTCGTCCACACAGGCGCGCGTCCGAAGCCGCACATCGACACCGTGCTTATCGAGCATCCGCGTGTAATAGCGAATCGTCTCGGCGAACTCCTCCTTGCCGGGAATCCTTCGCGCCAAATCGAATTGACCGCCGAGGACGTCGCCCGCCTCGAACAGCGTGACCGTGTGTCCGCGTTCTGCGGCGGTGACCGCGGCGGCCAGCCCGGCCGGTCCCGCGCCGACGACCGCGATGCGCTTGGTGCGACGCGTCGGCCCGAGAACCAATTTCGTTTCGTGGCCTGCTCGCGGATTCAGCAGACACGACACCGTCTTGTGCACGAATGCGTGGTCCAGACACGCCTGATTGCAGGCGATGCAGGTGTTGATCTCGTCGGCGGCGTCGGCCTCCGCTTTGCGCACCCAGTCCGGGTCGGACAGCAGTGGGCGCGCCATCGAGATCAGCTGCACGTTGCCGTCGGCGAGGATCTGCTCGGCAGCTTCTGGCATGTTGATGCGGTTGGACGCCACCACCGGAATATTCACGTGTTCGGCCACCGCGTTGCTGATGTCGACGAACGCGCTGTTGGGCACCGACGTGACGATCGTCGGCACCCGCGCCTCGTGCCATCCGAAGCCGGAGTTGATCATCGTGGCGCCAGCCGCCTCGACTTCGGTTGCCAGCGCGACGATTTCGTCCCAGCTCTGGCCGTCCTCGACGTAGTCGGCCATCGACATCCGGTAGCAGATGATGAAATCGTCGCCGACCGCCGCGCGGGTACGACGCACGATCTCGACCGGCATCCGTCGCCGCTTCTCCGGAGTCCCGCCCCAGGCGTCGGTGCGCTTGTTGGTGCGTGGCGCGAGGAACTGGTTGAGCAGGTAGCCCTCGCTGCCCATGATCTCCACGCCGTCGTATCCGGCCTCGCGGGCCAGTTCGGCGCAGCGGGCGAAGTCGTCGATGGTGCCGTCGACATCGCGCAGCGCCCGCGGACGGAACGGGTTGATCGGCGCCTTGATCGACGATGCACTCACCGAAAACGGGTGATACGCATAGCGTCCGGCGTGCA